>JAISHX010000111.1 GCA_031262335.1 Clostridiales bacterium | reverse complement strand
TTTGCTTTTACAAGAAAGTTAATTGAAGAAGATTTAATTCCGGAAGATGTGGCGATTCAGGTTTTGACACAATGCCGTCCTCATATAATCGAAAAAACTTTTGAAGCAGTTAAAGGTGCAAAAAACGTAATTTATCATTTTTATAATTCAACGTCAACACTTCAGCGTGAAGTTGTTTTCCGTAAAAGTCAGGCGGGAATCAAAGAAATTGCTGTTTCGGCAGCAAAACTCATTGCAGAACTTGCGGATAAACACGGCAGAGAACGTTTTAGATTTGAATATTCTCCTGAAAGTTTTACCGGAACCGAACTCTCGTTTTCCGTTGAAATTTGCCAAGAAGTTATAGATGCTCTTAAATGCCGTGAAGGTGAAAAGGTTATAATAAATTTGCCTTCAACCGTAGAAATGGCGACTCCGAATATTTATGCTGACCAAGTCGAATATTTTAAAAGAAATATTAATCGTGATATTATTTTAAGCCTTCATGCTCATAATGACCGCGGCTGCGCAGTTGCCTCAAGCGAATTGGGAGTTATGGCAGGCGGTGACCGTGTTGAGGGTACTCTTTTCGGCAACGGAGAACGTACCGGAAACGCGGATATTCTTGTTATGGCAATGAATATGTACAGTCAGGGTATTGACTGCGGTCTTGATTTTTCGGACATTGAAAAAATTGTTGAATCCTATGAGAGGTTTACACGGCTGAACGTACACCAACGTCATCCTTATGCGGGAAAACTTGTTTTTTCTGCATTTTCCGGTTCACACCAAGATGCTATAAATAAGGGCATGTCTGCCTTGAACGAAAAAGCGGAGCAACAGGAAAAATCTATCAACGAAATATACTGGCAAGTTCCTTATTTGCCGATAGACCCGTCTGATGTCGGTAAAAGTTATCTTCCGATTATAAGAATAAACAGCCAATCCGGCGGCGGCGGAATTGCTTACGTTCTTGACACTTGCTTCGGATTAAAACTTCCGAAATCTTTTCAGCGTAACTTTGCGTCAATTGTCAAAAAAGTAACAGATTCAGAAAATAAAGAACTTTTACCGGAAGAATTATATGAATTGTTCATTCAGGAGTATGTGAACTTAACGGAGCCGGTTTCGCTCCTTGGCTTTAATGAAGGAATCGGGAGCGGAACTGTTCCGGAGTTTTCATGCGAATTGAATTTTAACGGGCGTAATTATTCCGAAACGCGGACAGGAAAGGGCTTTTTGGCACAATTTTTGAAGTCTGTGAGCATTATTACAGGTAAAATCTTTGAAGTCAATGACGACCGCTATGCCACACATGCTATTGACAAGGGAATGCGTTCACGGGCAATTTCTTATGTTGAACTTTCCGCCGGCGGAATGACATTCTTTGGCGTCGGAATAAGCGAAAGTATAAGTCATTCTGTACTTAAAGCGGCACTTAGTGCAATTAACAAATCTTTTTCTGAATGAAATAAAAATAAGCGGGCAGGGGAGTAAAATTCCCAACTCGCTTATTTTTTTCTATAGTATGCTTTCTTTTTTCTTTCTATTATTTCATCAATATTATTTATATAATCTTCTATTCCCTTAGGATTGAATATCCTGTCTATTTTATCATTTTGAGAGAGATTATCAGATAAAATTTTAGTAACACTTCCCGCACCGATTCCTATAATCGGCAAACTTTCTTCCATTGTATGTACGTTGTATGCACACTCAAAGCCTTCGGCACAATAACCTACATTCTCAAAATTTCCTAACATATTTTTTTGTCTGTACATGTAATACGGTTTTAGATTAGCAGACTGTGCAAAATTTTCAGCCGCAGCAAGCTGTTTTTCAATTTGAGAATAGTCTGAAAGCGAATATTCCGCAAGATTATGATTCAAAGCAGAAGCACGTTTTACGGCGAGAGTATGTACAGTAACAGCGGTAGGGGAGAGTAGGGCGATTTGTCGGAATGTTTCTTCAATGCCGCTGACAGTTTCGTTTGGTAATCCGGCAATAAGGTCTATATTGATGTTGCGGAAACCTTCTGCTTGTGCATTTTCATAACATGCAAAAAAATCGGCAACAGTATGCTTTCTTCCTATTGTTTCTAAAATTTTATCATTAAGTGTCTGAGGATTTATCGAAATTCTTCCGACATTGTAACGTCGTAAAATACGGAGTTTCTCTAAAGTGGTTGAATCAGGTCTGCCTGCCTCAACGGTAAATTCCGAAATATCGGTTCGGAAATTTTCCGCTATAAGAGAAAGCAGTTTCTCAAAATAGTATTCGTTAAGAGAAGTGGGGGTACCGCCGCCAACATAAATAATATCAACTTTCTCATTTTTATAAAGCTTGCCCAATTCAACAATTTCTTTAGTGAACGAAGAAAAATACTGCTCCATTTTTGAATTTTTTCCTGAATAATATTTGTCTACAGGGTATGACGTAAACGAACAGTACAAACATTTTGAAGGACAGAACGGTACACCGATATAAAGCGCGGCAGTACCTTTTTCATTATTTAAAATTTTCTGTTCTTTTTTTGCAACTTCAACAGCAAGCATAGCTTTTTGTTCTGCAAGAAAATATATATCCTTGAGAATATTTAACGAATAGTTTTCAGGAAACGACTCCAATAATTTACGCGCAATCTTTGCCGGACGTATTCCCGTTAAAATTCCCCACGGAGAAGCGTGTTCCCCGTAAGATAAAAAAGCCCTGAAAATTGCTGTTTTCAAGGCGCGATGTTCTTCCTCGTCATGTTTAAACGATGGCAAAACATTTTGATAATACGGAAGGGCTGTTATTTTCTCAAAATTTTCTGCCATAATAATACCGTTTTCAAAAATTATTGCCCTAAAACCGTTTTCTTCTTTTCGACAAAGAACGCAAAAACCTTCGGTAGGAGGGGAGAGAAGTCGGGTATAACGCTCATTAGGGCGAAAAACTTGAATAATTGTTTGTGTTTCGTATTCATGGGTATGGTTTTCTATTATATAATTCATTCAAAATTCACCGGATTATTCCTTATTTCATAAGCAATTGTCGTAAGCGGACCGTGTCCCGGATAAACTTTTGTTCCTCCGGGAAGACCAAAAAGCTTGTTCTTTATTGAATCAAAAATTGCGGCGTTGTCACTTGTATATACATCTGTTCTTCCGTAAGATTCATAAAACAGAGTATCGCCTGAAATCAGGTTTCCGCCGTCCTCGTCATATAGACATATGCCGCCGGACGTATGCCCCGGAGTGTGTATAAGCATTATATTACCCATTGTTTTTGCTATTGTAAGTTTGCCTTCATTTAGTGCCAAATCAGCATTAACAGTTATATCTTTACCGAACATTTCTCTTGAGAGGTTTTGTATCGCGTCGCCGAGCAGCATAATTTCCGACTGGTGGACAGCAACGGGAACATCAAAATATTGTTTAATCTGCTCCACACCTAATATGTGGTCAAAATGACCATGAGTAAGGAATATAAATTTCACGGTTATATTGTTGTTTTTCACAACAGAAATTATCTTTTGAAAGTCATCTTCATTAGCGCAACCGGGGTCTACTATAAAACCATACGAATTGGATTCGTTAAAGCAAACATAGCAATTCTCACCGTCACAGTTTATTTTTACAACCTTCATTACTTGCCCCCCGTGTTATAGTTTAATGCGTTCTATCTCTTTTACTCCGTTTATATTATAAAGTATCGTTATCAGATATTCCAAGTATTCACGATTAGTAACAGAGGTAATAAGGTCTGTTACTACCTCGTTGTGAGATTTTTTTGTCGCAATTGAATTTATTATCACTTTCTCAGCTGAGAAAACCTTGTGAAAATCCAAGAGCAGATTTGGTCTGTCAGAAGAAACTATTCTAAGTTCCGCGCTATATAAAATTCTCGCGTTTTCCGGCAAGTCCCAGTGTGCTTTTACAATGCGGTTATTATCGGCGGCGGAAAGGTGTTTCATGTTTAAGCAGTCCGAACGGTGTATTGACGCTGTTTTGCCGCGCCTTACGAAAGCGACAATATCGTCCCCGGGAACAGGTGTACAGCATTTTGAAAAGTGCGGAGCAACATCACCGGCTCCGTCAACTATAACCCCCGAAATACTTGCTTTTTTATTGCGCTGTGATTTTGCCGGAGCAGAAACTATTTCGGTTAACAATTCCTGTTCGGTCTTTGTTTTGGGATGGTCTGCGTTAAACTGTTCCAGAAGGTAATTTATTACCTGACCTTCACTAACACAAGAACGCCCAACAAGCGCACAAAGAGTATCCCAGTTGTTTACATTGTATCGTTTGAAAGTTTTTTCCTTGTATTTTTCAGTAAGAATATCAGAAGCGGAATAATCTAATGCCTTAATTTTGCTTTCGATAAGCTGAATACCTTTTGTAATGTGTTCTTTCTTGTTTTGCTTATTAAACCATTGTCTTATTTTAAGTCGTGCCTGAGTTTCGTGTGCAAACTTCAGCCACTCCATAGTAGGTCCTTTAGCGTTTGTACTTGTCAGAATCTCAACCGCGTCTCCGTGCTTAAGCACGTGATTCAGCGGAACCATTACTCCTTTAACTTTTGCGCCGTTCATTTTGTTGCCGATTTCACTATGAATCTTATAAGCAAAATCAACCACGGTTGAGCCTTTTTTAAGACTTATCGGTTGTCCTTTCGGCGTAAAGCAATAGATTTCTTCAGAAAAGTCATTCAAATCGCTTTTTATTGCCGCCATAAATTCTTCATTATCAGTAATATTTGTATGAATTTCAAAAAGCTGGCGCAGCCAATCAAGTTTTCCGTCGTAAGGACTTGTTTTTCCGGTGAAATCTGCTTTGTACTTCCAGTGTGCGGCAACACCGTATTCCGCCTCAAGGTGCATTTGACGAGTGCGTATTTGAACTTCAAAAGTATAGCCGTTTTTGGCAGAATAAAGTGTGTCGTGCAACGATTGGTAATGATTCTCTTTTGGGACAGCAATATAATCTTTTACGCGTCCGGGAATCGGAGTATACATTTCATGCAGTAAGCCGAAAACAGTATAACAATCAGCAATCGAGTCGACAATAACCCTTATGGCGTTAAGGTCATACATATCTTCCACGGCTGTGTTTTTTAAAGCTATTTTTTTATATATACTGTAAAAATGTTTGCCTCTGCCGGTTACGCCGTTCTTTGAGTCAAAGTTTATATTCTCTTTTACAAGTCTTTCCTTGACCTGAGAAACAACACCGTCAATAAGTTCGCGGCGCAATGATAACTTCATCGCAACTCTTTGTTTAATTTCCTGATAATCAATCGGCATAGCGTATTTAAACGCCAAATCTTCAAGTTCATAAAATATTTTTCCAAGTCCGAGTCTTCTTGCAATGGGGCAGTAAATAGACATAGTTTCTTTCGCAATACGCGCTTGTTTATCTGCACTCATTGCGTTCAGCGTACGCATATTGTGCAACCTGTCCGCAACTTTTATAATTATTACACGGTTGTCCTGCAATGAATAAATAATCATTTTGCGGTATGTTTCGGCAATTCTGTCTGCAAAGGAAACATATTGCAATTTTGTGAGTTTTGTAACGCCTTCAACAAGCAGTGCTATTTTTTCCGAAAATTCATGAGAAAGGTTTTCGTGAGTATATGGTGTATCTTCAACAATATCGTGCAGAAGTGCCGCCGCAAGAGTTTCATCGTCCATAGCAAGTTCTGCCAAAATAATTGCGACTTTCAGCGGATGCGTAATATACGGTGTCCCGTCTTGCCGAAAAACGTTACTGTGGGCTTTTTCGGCAAATTTATATGCGCGGCGTACAATATCATGATTTTTTGCGGGGTTGTATTTTTCAATTTCTTTAATAAGTTCTTCAAACATCTCATCAGGTGTTTTATCTTTTGGGAGTTCGTTTCCGGTGCCGTTAAGCTCCTTTGACAACGCATTCACCCCCGCTAATAAATTTTAGAAATTGTATCACAGATTTGAAATTTTTGCAATGAAAATTTTTTGTGATTTTTAGATATATAAATACAAGAAAATGGGGGTAGTCCGAATCCCCCGCCCCCAAGACTTCGTTAAATTAGCATTTAACGAAGTCTTGGCAATGTCTCCCCTGCGACTGCGACATTATTTTATTCCTCCAAAAAAGCCTTCCCCGTCATTATTTCTTCAAAAAAGTATAAAATATCGTCGTAAACCTCTTCTTTATTAAGTTCATTAAGAAGTTCATGCCTTGCACCATGATACATCTTTATATAAATATTTTTATTTCCGGCTGTGTTCAATGCTTCATAAACTTTTAAAACGCCGCGCCCGTATTCGCCAACAGGGTCTTCAAGACCGGAAATAAGAAATATCGGCATATTAACATCAATTTTTGCCGCCCAGTCCCGTGTGTTTACCATATTTACAAGGCTGAATAAGTCACGGTAGCCTCCGAGCTTAAAATCATAGGCACAAAGCTCATCCGCAAGAAAAGCTTCATAAACAGCTTTATCACGACTAAGCCATTCTTTGCCTGTCGGTGCAGGTTTTATGCGTGCGTTATAAATTTTTTTGCTTAACGCTTCAAAAAGTTTCGCGTCATGCTCTTCGCCGAACATGACGCACATTATTTTTGCTAATTTTTCGGCAAATCTTATAAGCGGCGAACTGCTTCCTGTACCGCAAAAAACAGCTCCGGAATAAAACTTATATTTTGTACAAACCTCACGAGCAATGAATGAACCCATGCTATGCCCAAATAGATTCATTTGTTTGTCCGGATACAAATTTTTTATTTGATTAGAAAGTAAAATAACATCGTTAATTAATGTATTTACGCCTGATTCCCCAAAATATCCAAACTTTTTATTATTTGAACGTCCGTGACCGAGATGGTCGTGAGAAATGACTAACCAGCCGTTTTTATTTAAAAATCTTGCGAAATCGGCGTATCTGCCCGAGTGTTCGCGCATTCCATGTGAAATTTGAACTATTCCCTTACAAGGGATTCCGCTTTCTATGTCCCAAACAAAATAAGAAATTTCGCTTATTCCGTCACTTGATTTAAAAATCCCCTGCTTATCTGCAAAAGATGCCAACAATAACCCCCGTCCTTTATTATTTTATTCCTGCGAAAACATAGCCTGCTTCAACTATAGCGTCTGCAAATTGTTCAGCAGCAACAGGAGCATCGGCTTCAACAAGTGCCGTGCCTTTTTCAAGCGTTACAACACATTTTTTTACGTTGCTTATCTCTGACAGCGCATTTTCAACATGACGGGCACAGTGAGCATCCGACATTCCTTCAATCAGCAATAGATATTTCTGCTTTTGTTTCATATTCATCTCTCCTTGCTAAAAAAAGGTATTGTTTGCTTTTCAATTTTATTGTATCATATTGAGGAGGAAATTTCAACTTGAATATTATCTTATGAGGTTGCTAATGGTATATAAATTTTTAAAGAATTATTTTGAAAAAAATGTTTATCCGTTCCATATGCCCGGACATAAACGAAACTCGGAATTTTTTCCTCAACATCTTCCGCTTTTTGATTTAACCGAAATTTCGGGTACTGATAATTTATCGGCTCCGCAAGGAATAATTTTGGAATTTCAAAAAGCATTGGCTTCTGTTTACGATACGGAATATACTCTTTTTTGTGTAAACGGAGCAACCGGTTGTTTGTTGTCTTCTATTTCATATGCGGCACAAAGAGGCGGCGTGCTTGTTGCGAGGAATTGCCATAAAGCAGTTTTTAACGGAATAATTTTATCAGGAGCAGAACACAAATTTATTGTACCTGCCGCGACAAGTTTCGGATTTGCGGGCGAAGTATTTTCAACGGAAGTTGTTGCGGCACTTGACAACTTTCCGGATTGTGCCGCCGTAATCATAACAAGCCCGACATACGAAGGCATCGTTTCGAATATTGAAGAAATTGCAACCGAAGTTCACAAAAGAGGTAAAATTCTTATTGTTGACGAAGCTCACGGAGCACACTTTGTTTTTTCCGCTGTTTTTCCGAGAAGTGCGGTTCAATGCGGCGCAGATATTGTAATAAACAGTTTGCACAAGACTTTACCTGTTTTAGGACAATGTGCCTGTGTACATTTAAGTAAAAGAATAGATTTTGAAAAATTTCGCCGCCTTATGAATTTTTACCAAACAAGCAGTCCGTCATATATGTTGATGGCTCAGACAGATTATGTGATTCAAAAACTCATACGGGAGCCGTTCCGGTTTGAAAATTACACGCAAATGTTACTTTCATTCCGTGAAGAAATTAAACACCTTAAAAATTTGCGGTTATTTGACGCAAGACTATATGACAAATCAAAACTGACTTTTTGCTATTCCGCCCTGCCGAACGCAGAAAATATTCTGTGCGAAAAATTCGGAGTTCAAATAGAAACAAGCAATAACCAACGCCTTATTGCAATGACTTCTCCGGCAGATACGGCAAGCGGTTTTGAAAAATTAAAAAGAGGGCTATACTTTATTGACGGACTTGCGCGTCCGCCGGAAAATACCGATTTTACATTTTCGGCTTCGATTATGATTAAATCAATGAAAGATGCGTTTTTCGCTGAAAAAGAAGAAATTCAACGTGAAAATGCAGCGGGACGAACATCGGCAGATTTTATAACGCCCTACCCTCCCGGGATTCCCATTATTGTTCCGGGAGAAGTTTTTACTGAGGAAGTTCTTGAAAAAATACCCTTAAATTATAAATTACTCGTTTGTGAAAAGAGGTAAACTATGTGCGGTTTTTGCGGTTTTGCCGGAAAAGTTGAAATGACGGACAAAACGCCGGAACAAATAATTCTTGAAATGGCAGAACGTATACGTCATAGAGGTCCGGACAGCGGAGGTGTTTTTGTTGATGACGAAAACCGTTTTTCGTGCGGATTCAGGCGGCTTTCAATAATTGATTTATCAGACGGCTCACAGCCGATATTTAATGAAGATAAGAGCATTGTTGTGTTTTTTAACGGAGAAATTTATAATTACAAAATTCTCCGTACAGAATTAGAACAATGCGGACATACTTTTTACACAAATACAGATACAGAAGTTCTTGCCCACCTTTATGAACAATACGGGCATGAAATGGTTCACAAACTCAGAGGAATGTTCGGATTTGTTATTTTTGATAAAAAAACAGGGGAAATTTTTCTTGTTCGTGACCCGTTCGGAATTAAACCGGTTTATTATGCCGATAACGGTGGAAATTTATTGTTCGGCTCCGAAATAAAAAGTTTTCTCCCATTCCCTAACTTCAAAAAAGAACTCAACGAAAAAGCTATTCCTCACTATTTGACATTTCAATACTCTGCGTTAGAGGAAACCTTTTTTAAAAATGTTTTTAAATTGCCTCCCGGGCATTTTATTGTTTTCGCTAACGGCAAAATTACAAAAACTCGCTATGCCGTTCACAAATTTTTATCTCCCGAGGAAAAAACATTTGAACAAGCCGCAGATAATATCGAACAAGCCGTTATCAATTCGATTGAGGCTCATAAAATAAGCGATGTTGAGGTAGGCTCATTCCTTTCAAGCGGTGTCGATTCAAGCTTTGTTGCGGCAAGGTTTAACGGAGATAAAACTTTTACCGTAGGTTTCGATTATGATAAGTACAATGAAATTGATTATGCAAAACGACTTTCTGAAAAAGTCGGTATAGAAAATTTTTCAAAAATGATTACGACAAAAGAATACTGGGATTCAATTCCGAAAGTCCAGTATCATATGGACGAGCCTCTTGCAGACCCTTCTGCCGTTGCTTTGTACTTTGTAAGCCAACTTGCAAGTGCTCATGTGAAAGTTGCTCTCTCAGGAGAAGGCGCAGATGAATTTTTTGGCGGCTATAACATATATAAAGAACCCATATCACTAAATATTTTAACAAAACTGCCGATATTTATACGAAAGACATTGGGAGCTATAGGAAAGATTTTGCCCGATGTAAAAGGCAAGAGTTTTCTTATTCGCGGCTCCAAAACAGTCGAGGAAAGATTTATAGGCAATGCAAACATTTTTTCTGTCAAAGAACGTAAAAAGATTTTAAAATCCCCTCTTGACAGAACAACGCCGCCTACAGAACTGACAAAAAAATATTATGATGAAGTTGCCGACCGTGACGACATTACAAAAATGCAATACTTAGATATAAATATGTGGCTTGTCGGCGACATTCTTTTAAAAGCCGACAAGATGAGCATGGCACATTCACTTGAAGTAAGAGTGCCTTATTTAGACAGAGAAGTATTCGCCGCCGCAAGAACATTACCTACAAAATACAGGACGAATAAAAAAGAAACAAAAGCCGCTTTCCGTGCTGCCGCCTTAAAAAGCTTGCCGCCTGAAGTAGCCTCCAAGAAAAAACTCGGCTTTCCTGTGCCGATTAGAGTTTGGCTCCGTGAAGAAAAATATTATGAAAAAATCAAAAAAGCTTTCTTATCTGAAACAAGCAGAAAGTATTTTAACGAAAAAGAGCTTATTCGTTTGCTTGACCGCCACAAATCAGGCAAAAAAGACTACAGCAGAAAAATATGGTGTGTTTATATGTTCTTAGTATGGCATCAGCAATTTTTCAATGCAGAATAAACCGGTAACAGTAATTGCCGCTAATGCGGCGGAAGGAGAATGATTTCCGTGAAAAAATCTTCAGTTATCATTATGGCGATAGCGATAATGGCTATAGTCGCGGCGTGTTCAAAAAAAGAAAAAACCTTTCCTCCGCCCGATGAAGTTTTGCCACCTATTTTGGACTCGGTTTTCTTAAAAAAAGATTCAGATGAGGCTCAACACGTATTAGCTGAAACATCAGATTCGATGCGGCAACTTTTGATAGAATCTGCTGTTAACTATTATGCAAAACAGGACGATTATACAGAAGAGCAACTTGCCGCAATGGTAGCATCACTTTTTACCGCAATTGACGACAATATTACTTATAAAATTCAAGAACCTACTTACCCTCGTGAGAATACTTCTTATGTTGATATTTATGTTTACTCTCTTGATATGGACTATTTTCTAGAACAATGCAACAACTATATTAACAACACTGCACCGAATTTTAATACTCTACCTTCTGACGAACGGACTCAAATTTCGTATGATTCTTTTATTTACGCATGCCAAAACGTTGCCGTTATCAGTAAACCTCACCGCGTTGCAGCAAAATTCTTATTCTACTCTGCAGACGGCTGGGGACTTCAAGAAGTAACAGATTTTAAGGCAAACTTGTATGCAGCGTATTTATCATCAAAATAATTTGAATAAAAACTCCTCCTTATGTCAAAATTAAACGCAAAAGGAGGAGTTTTGCCTGAAAAATGTTTCTTTTTTTAAATCATGCGCAATCGGTTTGACAGCAGGTTTCTTAAACGGACTTTTCGGTTCCGGTGGCGGAACAATCATTGTGCCTTCTATGGAAAAATTCCTGAAAATCGAAACACACAAAGCACACGCCACAGCAATAGCAATAATATTGCCTCTTTCAATTGCATCGGCAGTTATGTATGCACAAGGTGAAATGCCGGATTTACCGACAATTATCGCTGTTTCGGTCGGCGGAATTGCGGGAGGTTTTATCGGGGCAAAAATCCTTTGCAAACTTTCGTCCTCATTACTTCACAAAGTATTCGGTGTATGTATGGTCGCGGCAGGATTGAGGTTGATATTTTGAAATTTATTCTTCTTGCAATTACCGGTACTGCCGCCGGAATTATAAGCGGAATGGGAATAGGCGGCGGAATTATCCTTATTCCCGTGCTTGTACTCGCTTTTGGTATCGGACAGCATACGGCTCAAAATATAAATTTAATCTATTTTGTTCCAACGGCAGTCGTTGCATTGGTAACTCACATCAAAAACCGAAAAATAGAAAAAAAAGCTGTTCTTAAAATAGTATTCGCGGGTGTCGTCGGAGCAATTATCGGAGCAGTAATTGCAATTGCTATTGAGCCTGCTGTTTTAGGCAAGCTTTTCGGAGGATTTCTGCTGTTAATGGGAATTATTGAGTTCTTTAAAAAAAAGTAACTGCACAAGGCGGTCTGTATTTGACCGCCTTTTTGAAATTTTTTTGTTTTTGAGTAATAAATATATAGCATGTTTGGAATTTGTATGTTATAATCAGGTAATGTATTTTTGATAAGATAGAAAAAGCTGGGAGGAGTAATGTAATGCCAACGGAAACATCTGCAGGCAAGACCGAACAATTTGATATAACGGTTGAGCCGTCAGTATTTAAACATGGTCTTGACCATGCTTATAAAACTAATAAAAATAAACTTAATGTTCCGGGTTTCAGAAAAGGTAAAACCCCGCAAAAATTAGCCGAAAAAATGTTCG
>JAISHX010000097.1 GCA_031262335.1 Clostridiales bacterium | reverse complement strand
TACATTTCCGCACGCCTGTACATAGATTCAATTTTCGATGCCGAGGAAATATCCGTAACTCCGTTTTGCCTGTATGCAAAAACCCTGATTCCGGAAATCATGCCGCCGACAGTTTCGACTCCGCATGCCGGAATTTCTGAAAACTTTATAACAGAACCATTGTCAAAAACATTAAACATAAATCCTCCAAAAAGCAAAAACTAAGACAGTTTAGTTTTTATTGCAGTCCTCTGTAAAAATGCCCGTAAGTAAGACCTGTTGTTTCGGCAAGTTTTTGGGCATATTTAAGTGAAGCTGAACTTTTTTGCTTCAAAGCCTCAAGATAAACAGTCATTACTTCCGCCGTTTCGGCGGCTGTTTCATTATAAAAAGCAAGCCGTACGGAACCTATAGGCGTATTGATAATATCGTGTGCTTTATTCGCTATAAACAGAGGACGGCTGTTCAGAACAAACGCGATACAGTTTTCGCAGTCTGTAACTATCGGAAAAGCCGCTCCAATCTCATCTTTAAGTGAAAAACCGCCGCTTTTTCCGCACAAAGCGCAATGTTTTCCGTCGCCCTTTTTAGCGGCATAAATCCCGACAGGACACATTTGAGTAGTCATAATCGGCAAATGCCCGTAAACAATAATTTCGGTATTTTCATCAAAAACAGCAAGCGATGTCAAACTAAGTTCAGGTGACAAAGTTTTGATATTTGCATATTCGTCAACAGCGGCAACCGATTGCGTGCTTGTAAAATTAAAAGTATAATCAGCACAGACAGTTTTACCGCAGTCTTTTAATGCAAAAAGCTGTCCGAGAGTACGCGCAAGAAACCCGTTCGCTCCGCACTTTTTCAATTTTTCGATAAAACTGTTGTCTTTTGAAATATGCGGCAATGCAATAAACAGTTCACACGCTTTCGCGTTGAGTTTTTTCAAGAAAACTTCAAATTGTTCGGCAATTTTTTCAAAAACAGAAAGTTCTATATATATGCGGCGCAATTCTCCGGTTTGTTCGGCAAAATTTACGGCAGTATCAAACTGCTCTTTTGTCAAAACAGATACAGTAAATTTTTTGCGTTTTACGGCAGGTAATGCTTGCGCCTGTTCATATGAAACCTGCATGTAAGGTCTGTCATACGAACGCTTTATTTCATCTTCCAAAGTCGCAAAAGCTTCCCGCCTGAGAGAATTTACTTCCGCAACGGGAATAAAAATATCCCCGTCAACTTCTACATCAAAAGAAGCATCAAAAGGAGTACCTCCTGTTTTTGCAAGTGCGGCTGCAATTCTTGCGCCTGCAAGCGGACTGCTCTTTGCCTGTTGAACAACATCTCCCGCTACGGTCACTTCTATATCATTATATTTAAGCCTGAGAGTAATCGGTAAGCCGGCAGACGCACGGCATATACCCGTTACTTTTATTTTCGTCGGCTTTGATTCTATTTGACTGTTAATTTCGTCCGTCAATGATTTGTCAAACGTCTTTGAAACGACATTTCCCGCGGTAACCTGAACATCATCATCGCCAATACGCACAATAAGAGTTTCTCCCGCCGGAAGTGAAACATTTACAAACATACCGCAGCTTTTGGCTTTTGTCCTGATTTCAATTCCGTCGCCCGCCTCAACAGACTGTGACAGCAAAATCTCACAACGGCGCGTAACATAGTCAAATTTTGTAACCTCACCTATAACAACTCCGGCGTTTTTAGGACTTTTGGTATTAACCATTGAGGAGTCGCTGTGTTTTTTGAAGTAACCGTCTGTAAATCCTCCCCGGTTGAACAAAGAGAACAATTTTTTTATTTCTGATTCATCAAATTCGCCGTTTGCCGCCATTGAATAAGTTTTTGCTGTTTGATAAACGTATTCCGGATTTTTCATTCTGCCTTCAATTTTCAATGAAGTCACGCCGGATTCGGCAAGTTCCCGAACAAATTCAATGCCTCGCAAATCTTTCGTGGAAAGAAGATAACCGCGTCTGAGCGGTTTTTCACCTTCGCGGAGCGTATAAATTTTTCTGCATGGTTGCGCGCAAACACCTCTGTTGCCGCTCCTCGCACCAATCATGCTTGACATAAGGCACCTGCCCGAATAACAAACACACAACGCACCATGAACAAAAACTTCTGTTTGTATACCTTTAACAGAGCTTATTTCTCTTATTTGTTCAATGTTCAGCTCGCGGGAAACAATAACGCGGCTAAAACCCGCATCACGCAAAAACAAAGCATCTTCTTTACTGTGGACTGTAAGCTGTGTACTTGCAAACAACGGAATATCAGAAAAATTATCCCTGAAAATTTTGGCGGCTCCTAAATCCGCAACAATAAGCGCGTCCGCGCCTGATTCGCGTATCTCCTCGCAAAATTCAAGGACATTAGGCAGTTCTTTTTCGGTATATATCGTATTCACGGTGATATAAACTTTTACACCGCGAACATGACAGAAGTCGATTATTTCTTTTAAACTGTCATCCGAAACATTTTCGGCATTTTGACGGGCGTTAAACTTTGCTCCGCCAAAATAAACCGCGTCTGCTCCGCCGGCAACTGCTGCTTTTATTGCCTGTTCAGACCCGCCCGGAGCCAGTATTTCTAATTTTTTCAAAAGATTAACACCCCTTTTAAATTTAGTAAATTGTCAATTTGTTTTGGCTATATATACCGCGCCAAGTTCGGCTTTTCCTTTTGCGGGAATGACTGTCACATCGGATTCACGTTCCGCGATTAAAGAAGTAAACGCTTTCAAAATATTTTCATTTGAAACAAGAACCGCGCCGCCGGCAACGATTTTCGGAGATTCGATTTTCGCACGCTTTATAAGTGCAGATGCCACAAGTGCAAGCTCATTTGCGGCACTTTGCTCAATCTGCTTGGCGGTTTCATCGCCTGCTTGAGATGTTTGCCTGACAACTGTGGCAAGCTCACCGATTCTGTGCGTATTAAAATCAGGGTGAGTAATAATTTGCGAAAGTTTTTCTGCACTTTCGACTTTAAATCTTTCAAAAACTTTAGTTGCAAGCGGTGATTGTTCGCGCCGTCCGTCCGCACACATAAGCGCATGCTTGACAGCGGCGTTACCTATCCAAACTGTACTTCCGCCGCCGTCGAGTTTGCCCCATCCGCCGCAACGATAACGATTCTGATGCTTGTCCACAGCATAACCGGTTGTGTCTGTTCCGGCAACAACAATAGCACCTTCCTCACCTTTTGTTTCGGCGGCAAGAATAATTTCCGCGTCATGGACAGCGTGGATATTTCTTTCAAAACCTATCTTTGATAATATTTCAATCATAGATTCAACGTCCTCAGCCGTTTGTATACATGAACAGCCGACGCAAATTCCTCCGCAATCCTCAATTTTTGAGTCTGTAAGGCGAAAAAATTCACTTACAAGCCGTCTGAGATTGTCCGCAATAGTGTCTTTTGAGCGAATCTTAAAATTTGATGTGCCTCCTGTGTGCCTTCCTATGACGGTATCATTCTCATCGGCGGCAACAAGCCGAGAATATGCCGAACCGCCGTCTATTCCGATAAAATACAAAATTATACCCCCTGTTGCTTTTCGCCTATTTTGCGATATAACGTCGCTGTACCGATACCAAGTGTTTCGGCGGCTCGTTTTTTGCCCGCCGTGTCCGAACCAAAAATACCGATTGCCGTTTCAATTGCCTGCCGCTCAATTTCTTCAAGTGGACGAATTTTTTTTGCAAGGCTTTCAGTATTTTCGCCGGCATCTTCAGCACGAATAATGACAAAGCCGTCACGTTCACGTACTGTAACACCAATAAGCTGTGCCTGTTTACCATTTATTGTTACAAAAGTCTTTCCGCTTTCATGTTCAAGCAAAAACGTACTGCCAACACATTCCGCCCCAAAAAACGCGGCGGCATTTTTATTTATATTTAAAATCGTGCTTTGCGCGTCGATTATAAACCCAAAACCGTCTGAATCCGCAAAATCATCCGCATAAACGGCAAGTTTCTTACGAATATGTTCAAGTTCAAATACGGCGTCAAGTTCCTTTTCAATCAAGCCGCACATAACACGCAAAAAATTCAAATTATTACCTACATTTCCTAAAAACGTGTTTTTTGTTGCGTAATCAACACATAAAATTCCAATCGCTCCGATTACCTCTCCTCCGAAAAAAATCGGAAATGCCGCCTCCAATGCAATAAGGCAACGCGTTTTATGCGGACATACAGCACAAGCGTGATGCCAGCGCGGCGACTGCACAACAACGTAATTTTTGTTTTCAAAAACTTGTCCGTACAAAAAACCGCCGGACATTATAGTGTTGTTTCCGTTAAGTTCTCCTGTGCCGGAAATGCGCGTAAAATCCGCGCCGATAATTTCCGCGTCGGCGCGGACGACATCTGCTATTATTGAGCAAAAATCGCTAAGTTTGCCTTTTATTAAAGTGAGCGGACTTCCCATGTATTCCTCCTCGGCAACTCTGTTGCAACGCCTTGAGTAATAAAATAAATTATAGTGCTGACAACAGGCATACGCGTTATTTTCTCCAAAGCCATTTTATACAAATCAAGCTGTGTTTTATAAGCGGCGGCGTTTTGCGGCGAACCCGTCTTATAGTCAACGATTGTAATTTGATTATTTTTGGCAAACCAAAGGTCAATGATTCCATGAAGAAGAACTTCTTCATTTGATTCATAGCCGACAAAGTCCGCGCTTACACCGGTAATAAATCGGGCTTCGCGGTTTACGATGTCCGCCTGCCGAATTTTTTCACAAAGAGGAGAGCGCAAAAACTTATTCAGTATTCTTGTGTCAATAGCGGCGGCTTCTGCCGAAGTAATTATACCTGATTTTTCTAAACTCTTGACAAAATCAGCGGTTTGACTTTCGGGTAAAGAAAACGGAAGCCTTTCAAACACGGCATGAACAGCCATACCGAATTGTTCCGGCGTAAGCGTTTCGGCGGATTGCTTTAAAAATTCGGGCTTTTTTAACGGAACGATTTGTTTTGAAAGTGATTCGCTGTTTTCGTCCGGCATGTCAAATCTGCGTTTATATTCGGAAACAGATATTTTCGCGGGGATTTCCGCAACGGAAGGATAAACATATTCAAGCCTTTCACGCACGCGGAAGTCTTCTGTTGCGGACAAAACAATTTCCCTTTCAGTCAGAGGTTCGTCATATTCCGTTTGCGAAAAAATTTCCGGAGTTACTTTTTTAAATGAAAAACCGTCCGCAATTTTACCGTTTTTAGATACCGCAAGCATAATCCATTCTATAAAACTTCTGCATGAAAGCACTCTCTTAGGAGTAATTCTTTCATCGTTTTGCAAAATTTCAGCTTTATTTTTTGCCGTTTCAGCTCCTGTAAGAATCAGCTTTTCTTTTGCGCGGGTCATTGCAACATATAATACGCGCATTTCTTCGGCAGTTTCTTCCTGCTCGGTTTTTATGCAAATTGCTTTGCGGGCAAGACTTTCCGAACGTACTTTTATTTTCAATACGCCTTCACGCCGAACGGCACGCGCCGCAACACCAAGTTCCTTGTGCCAAACAGCAGGCTTTTTCGAGTCTGTTCTATTAAATCGGCGACACAGCCCCGACACAATAACAACGGGAAACTCTAATCCCTTGCTTTTGTGAATAGTCAGTACACTTACGGCATCAAAGCTTCCGCTTGAACAATCGTCCTGCGAAACCGCAAAAGATTCACCGCGTTCGGTCATTTGTTCAATCAGTTT
>JAISHX010000076.1 GCA_031262335.1 Clostridiales bacterium | reverse complement strand
TCTGCAACCGCTCCCGGACCTGCGTTATATGAGGCAAGGGCAAGCGTTTCATCACCGTTATGCAATTTCAGCATTTCGCTAAGGTATTTTGTACCGCCTTCAATGTTTTCATTTATGCTGTATGGGTCTGAAACGCCGAGCCACTCTGCTGTTCCGGGCATAAGCTGCATTAACCCCATTGCGCCGGAACCGGAAAGAGAATATTGGTCATAGTTGCTTTCTTGCCGAATTACAGCCTTTATTAAATCCGCATCAACGCCGTATTTTGCAGACGCATCTGTTATTGCACCGACAACTTGAGAGGCAAAAGTATCGTCCTCCGGTGAACCGTCGAGGTTTAAGTCTGTATTTTGAACAGTTGCTTGGGCAACCGCGGCATTAAGAATTTCGCTAAAAGATGTGCTTTCGGCAACTGTAGCTGCATCTGTAGAAGTTTTTGCGGTTTCATCTATGATATTTTCAGTTGTTTGATTTGTTCCGACATAAAATTGGCTCATGTCAAAAGTATCCGGAATTTTAGCATCAATATTATAAACTATTTGATTATACAAAGTATTAAATGTAATCATCCGTATCTCCGTTAATTAAAATTTATACAAATCTAATCATTTCTGATTAAATCTGATATTTAATTCCTGCTTCATAGAGGTGACAACTCAAGAACTCTCCACAGGCTGACACCATGTAACTCACGGCGTTTTTATAAATTACGCGTATTTCAACGCATAATTTTTCTTAATAAGCTCCATTATACAACAAAATTGTTTTTTTGTCAAGCTTCCAAAATATTTGCTATTTTTAATGCGGCAAAGCCGTCGCCGTACGGATTTACCGCAAGGCTCATATTTTCATACGCTGTTTTGTCTGTCAACAGTTGCCTAAATGAGTTGTAAATTGCATGTTCGTCTGTGCCGACAAGTTTAAGCGTACCTGCCGCAACGCCTTCAGGACGTTCTGTTGTGTCACGCATAACAAGAACAGGTTTGCCGAGGCTCGGAGCTTCTTCTTGTATGCCGCCGCTGTCGGTAAGAATCAGATACGCTCGCGCAAGAAAGTTATGAAAATCAACAACATCTAACGGCTCAATAATTTTTATTCTGTCTAATCCCGACAAAATTTCATTTGCAACGCTTCTGACCGCAGGATTCATATGAATCGGATAAAGAACTTTAATATCGGGAAATTGTTCGGCAATTCTTTTAATTGCAGAGAACATATGACGCATCGGGTCGCCTAAATTTTCACGGCGGTGGGCTGTTATCAAAATAAGGCGCGAACCTTCTGCCCAATTAATATATGCGTGTGAATAGCTTTCCTTTACAGTAAATTTCAGCGCGTCAATTGCGGTATTACCTGTCACAAAGACTGTTTCCGGTGATTTTCCTTCACGAATCAGATTTTGTTTTGCGGTTTCTGTAGGGGCAAAACTGTATTTTGCTACAATTCCGACAGCCTGACGGTTAAATTCTTCCGGATAAGGAGAATGAATGTTATATGTTCTAAGTCCTGCTTCAACGTGTCCTACAGGAATATTCATATAAAAACATGAAAGCGCGGCAGAAAATGTTGTAGAAGTATCTCCGTGGACGAGAACAACATCCGGTTTTACTTCTCTAAGCAAAATTTTCATTTTTTGCATTACAGCAGATGTTACATCAAATAAATCCTGTCCGCTTTTCATTATATCAAAATCATAATCAGGTAAAACTTCAAAAACTTCCAAAACCTGCCGCAACATTTCACGGTGTTGTCCTGTCACACAAACAATTGTTTCAAAATTGGCTCTGGATTTTAATTCTTTAACAAGAGGACACATTTTTATTGCTTCCGGGCGTGTACCAAAAACAAGCATAACTTTTTTTTTCAATATAAAATCCTTTCTGATAAAAATCAAAGCAACGCAAATTCTCTTGCAAACAAATTACCAAAGATTAACGCAAACAGCGCAAAACCGTACAGAAGCAAAGTTTTAACATACTTGTTTTCTATACAATAAAACAACGCAAATATTGTTACTGCCCCATGAAAATACCGCGACCCGCTTATAAGCCATGATTGAGTAAATACTGCGGCAGAATAAAGAAAAGTATAAATAATAACAGAAGAGCGAGCTTTTTTAACTATTACAACTATCAAAAGCACAAACACAAAAAAGTAGCATATCAGTTGTGGATAGTAAATAATATAAGCAAGTCCGGCATAATCTTTCCCCATATTAAAGCTAAGTTTAATGTTATCTCCAATCCACGCAGCAGAATTATAAAACGGTTCCGCCTTTTGAAACTCTAAAAACTTAAAAAATTCTCCAAAATAAATTTTGTTCAGCAATAAATATATAAACAAACCTAGGGGGACAAAAATAAACGAAATAACAGAAATATCAAATTTCTTTTTATTACCTGTTTTTTGAACAAAATATTCATAAATCATAACACAAATAAGTAATATGCCAAACATTCTCGATAAAGCGGCAAAACCGCCGAAAATACCTGCTTTAAAAAATTTTCCTTGCAACGAGTAATATATACATGCGGCAGACAGAAAAAAGAAAATGCTTTCGGTATAAGCTATCGTAAAAAAGAATCCATACGGCGCAAGCACAAAAAGCGCAACAGAAAAAACGTCCGCCTTTCCTTGGGTAAGCTTTTCTACAATTTTTCTTAAATAAACAGCGGAAAGTCCCAAACAAACATTTGATATAAATAACGCCGCCCCCAAATACCCGAAAGCAAATGAGAATATTTTTATCAAAGCCGGATACAGAGGAAAGAAAACCATACGATATATCTTGTCGCCTTCTGTTTCATACCAAAATTGTGCAATATGAATATAATGTTCGGAATCTCCATGTCGTGCTAATTTATCGGTAATAAATTCAATAAATTTTATGTGTACATTGGCATCTGAATTGTTTGCGCAATATCCTACGAATAATATAAGCCAATGTATTACTATAACCGAAATGAAAAGCAATGTGTCATCATAGTATTTTAATTGTGAAAATTTTTTAATTTTAGGAACAAACATACAAAATAATTGAACGGCAAGTAATGAAAAAAACGCAATAGATGTTGAAGTTGTAAAAACCTCGGATGTTGTCGGTGATTGTTGCTTTGCCAAAAGATAAAACATTACACTTGACGCTCCGGCTCCGCAAAAAACAATAATCCTTGCATTTGAACTAAACAGTAAATCTAAAATTTTCTTTTTATTATTTAATTTTTTGGCATTTTCAGAAAAAGCGGCAACTATAAATAATAAAGCGGCAAAAGCAAAAAAAGATAGCGAAAACCATTTATACAAAACCGCAAAGTATGAAATAGGCAAAAAAATATATAACAATAAATATTGATACAGCTCAAATTCAAACCATTTTTTGAGTGCCGAATATAATAACCAAACACCTAATATAGAATAAACAGTGTTTAAGCAACAAGAAACTAAAAGACTTTTGCCGAAAATTATTTTAGCGGCAAAATCAGTTAAAAATCCGGTATCTTTTATGCCGAATATACTCTTATAATCGAATATATTATCAAAAGAGCCTGTCTGAACATATATCATGTAGGACATAACTCCAAAAATTACAATCGTGTAAATTACCATAAAAATTGACGTAACAGAAAAATCCTTAAAATCACTATCGTTCTTAAAAACATGAAAGTCCGCAAAAACTTTTAATACAATAGACAAAGCAACGACAAGCAAAAGTACAACGCCTAATCCGGCTATAAAGAAACTCATTTATTTCCTCCGCTAT
>JAISHX010000068.1 GCA_031262335.1 Clostridiales bacterium | reverse complement strand
AACTGTAAATTCACAGTCACTTTCTGTCTGAAAAAGTTATCTTCTTTGTTTCTTTCTTCTTTAAGAAGAAAGAAACGGGGTGCGGGGCAGAGCCTCGCGGTTTTGGACACCGAACCACTGCCTTATTGTGCCGCTCCCGCAGCTCCGTGACAAAATTTGTATTTTTTGCCGCTTCCGCAAGGGCAGGGGTCATTTCTGCCGACTTTTTCGGTTTTGCGCTTTACAGGTCCGCGAACAGATTCTTCTTTGTTTGTCGCAATAGGTTTTGCAACTTGTTCACGTTGCTGAACAGGTTCTTCTTTGCGTATTCTTACATGGAAAAGCTGGCGACCTACATCGTACTGAATATTGCGGTTTAACTCTTCAAACATTTCAAAGCCAAGGAATTTATACTCGACAAGAGGGTCGCGCTGTGCATATGCACGCAGAGTTATTCCCTGACGCATTTGGTCCATATCGTCTATGTGGTCCATCCATTTATTATCAACAACCATAAGCATTATGCGCCGTTCAAGTTCACGCATAATTTCAGGTGTAAATTCTTTTTCGCGTTCATCGTAAGCGGTTTTTACATCATTAAAAATGCGCTCTGTAAGTTCGTCAGTAGTTATATCTTTGTCTTGTTCTGAAAGTTTTATTGTCGGCAACTCAAAAACAGGACGTAAAAATTCATTAAGTCCAAGAATATCCCAATTTTCAGGGAATTTTTCTTCACCGGCACATTTTTTTACAGCGCGTTCAATAACCGATTCAAACATATTTTCGATATATTCTTTTAAATCTTCTCCGGAAAGAACCCGTTTGCGTTCGGAATATATAATTTCACGCTGTTCGTTCATTACTTGGTCATAGTCAAGTAAGTGCTTGCGTGTTGCAAAGTTGTTGCCTTCTACTTTCTTTTGAGCGTTTTCGATTGATTTTGAGAGCATTGAGTGTTCAATCGGGTCATCCTCGCCAAGCCCCAATGCGCTGACAATGCCTTTCACTTTATCGGAGCCGAAAATACGCATAAGCTCGTCCTCAAGCGAAATATAAAATCGAGATTCGCCCGGGTCGCCTTGTCTGCCGGAACGTCCGCGAAGCTGATTGTCTATTCGGCGCGATTCGTGCCGCTCTGTACCGATTATTTTCAGACCGCCAAGCTCTGTCACGCCTTCGCCAAGTTTAATATCCGTACCACGTCCTGCCATGTTTGTTGCAATTGTTACTGCTCCTTTTTGTCCTGCAAGAGCTACAATTTCCGCTTCGCGTTCATGATATTTTGCATTAAGAACTTGATGCGGGATTCCTTCGCGGTGTAACATACCGCTCAAAATTTCAGATTTGTCAATTGTTATTGTACCTACAAGAACAGGTTGTCCTTTTTCATGCGCTTCCTTTACTTCGTTTACAACAGCGCGGAATTTTGCTTTTTCGGTCTGATAAACAAGGTCGTTGTTATCTTTGCGGCGGACAGATTTGTTTGTCGGAATTGAAACAACGTCCATTGCATAAATATCCCTAAATTCGCCTTCTTCTGTAAGTGCCGTACCAGTCATACCGGATTTTTTTGAATAGCGGTTAAAAAAGTTTTGGAAAGTGATTGTTGCGAGTGTTTTGCTTTCGCGGTTGACTTCTACGCCTTCTTTTGCTTCAATTGCTTGGTGCAGTCCGTCAGAATAACGCCTGCCTTGCATAAGACGCCCTGTAAATTCGTCAACAATAATAATTTCGTTGTTTGCAACAACATAATCCTTATCAAGGTGCATATTGTAATTTGCTTTTAAAGCGTTGTTTACATGATGTTGGATTTCCAAGTTTTCGGGGTCGGATAAATTTTCAATGTTAAAGAAACGTTCTGCCTTTTTTACACCTTCGGCTGTAAGAGTTACTGTTTTTTGTTTTTCATCAACGACAAAATCGCCTTCTTCGATAATGTCAACGCGCATTAACGGATTAAGTGCTTCTTCCTTATTTACAACGCGTCCTAAGTTAAGTTTTTTGACAAAAGCATCGGCAACTTTATAAAGATGTGTAGATTTTCCGCTACTTCCGGAAATTATAAGAGGTGTGCGTGCCTCATCAATAAGAATTGAGTCCACCTCGTCAATGATTGCGTAATTAAGCTCTTTTTGAACAGCATCTTTTTCATAAACAACCATATTGTCACGCAAATAGTCAAAGCCAAGCTCATTATTTGTCGCGTAAGTTATGTCGCACGCATATGCTGCACGGCGTTCCGCATTGTTCAGGTCATGAAGAATTACTCCGACTGTAAGTCCTAAAAATCTGTGAATTTCTCCCATCCATTCGGAGTCGCGTTTTGCAAGATAGTCGTTGACTGTGACAACGTGTACTCCCTTGCCTTCAAGAGCGTTAAGATATGCGGGCAACGTAGCTACAAGCGTTTTACCTTCACCTGTACGCATTTCGGCAATTCTGCCTTGGTGAAGAACGATACCGCCCATTAACTGAACACGGTAGTGTTTTTCATGCAAAACACGGTCTGCGGCTTCACGCACGACAGCATAGGCTTCCGGCAAAATATCGTTCAACGTTTCTCCGGCGGAAAGCCGTTCTTTAAATTCCGTTGTTTTTGCGCGGAGCTGGTCGTCCGAAAGCTGTTTCATTGCATCTGAATAAGATTCTATTTTATCAACAGTAGGCACAATACGTTTAATTTCTTTTTCGCTGTATGTGCCGAATACTTTTTGAAAAATTCCCAAAAAAAAACCTCCTGCCACAATTAGTTTTCTATAGTGAGTTAAATTAAAAAACAAGACATTGGGAACACTGTCTCCAAGGTTTTATCCCTTAATCTTTTAAAAAACGGGATTCCAAAGGGACGATTGTCCCTTTGGTCAGGGGTTTGGGGGCTGAAAGCCCCCAAGGTCTTATCCCTTTAATCTTTTAAAAGACGGGATTCCAAAGGGATGAAATCCCTTTGGTCAGGGGCTTGGGGGCTGACAGCCCCCAAGGTCTTATCTCTTAATCTTTTAATCTTTTAAAAGACGTCTGCTTCATTACGCTACACTCTGTTTGGTGATTTCTTATGCTAAATCACTATAACACAAATAAATACAGGTTGCAAGAGGGGCGTTGAGGTTTTATTTTGCGGGAGAAAGTGATTCCGTGACGGTGCCGTCCGAATATTGAGTTTCAAAAAACCACGCAAGCTTGAGCGTACCCGAAACCAAAGATTCAGAATCGGCATAGTAAACAAGGTCAACTTTTGTAATCAGTGCATTTTCCGGAAGAGCCCCGTTTGCGTCGATATAAGCTTCGGAAAATTTTGTTCCGGCAGACAGCGGAACATATGACGGGACAAAATTTACGGCAAAGCGTTTGTATGAATTAACGATACCGCTTGTTACTACTACTGTTATTGCGGAATCCATTCCGATACTTTCCTTTTGGCTCTGTGGAAGTATAACAGGAAAATTGCCTGCAAAAAGGTCAAAATTGAAAGTATAGCTTTCGCCGTCTTT
>JAISHX010000152.1 GCA_031262335.1 Clostridiales bacterium | reverse complement strand
GGCGCGTGTAACGTCGTCATTTTCCAAAAAAGGAATTAAAGCCGTTGAAACAGAAACAATCTGTTTTGGAGAAACGTCCATAAGGTCAATTTTCTCTCTGTCAACTTCAATAATATCCTCGCCGAAACGTCCGGAAACTTTTTTGCGGATAAACTCGCCGTTTTCATTAAGAGGTGCGTTTGCCTGCGCAATAGTAAAAGTTTCTTCTTCATCGGCGGTAACATAGCGTGATGCATCTGTGACTTTTACAGCTCCGTCAATTTTTTCGACTTTGCGGTACGGAGCTTCAACAAATCCGTATTCATTGATACGCGCATATGTGGCAAGAGAGTTAATAAGTCCGATATTCGGACCTTCGGGAGTTTCTATCGGACACATTCGTCCGTAGTGGCTTGAGTGTACGTCACGCACATCAAAACTTGCTCTGTCACGCGATAAACCGCCCGGTCCGAGTGCCGAAAGACGGCGTTTTGTTGCAAGTTCGGCAAGAGGGTTTGTTTGGTCCATAAACTGAGATAACTGACTGGAGCCGAAAAATTCCTTAACAGCGGCTGTGACAGGACGAATGTTAATCAGTGCTTGAGGCGTTATTGAGTCGGTATCTTGAGTTGTCATACGTTCGCGGACAACACGTTCCATGCGCGTAAGTCCGATTCTGAATTGATTTTGGAGCAACTCGCCAACGGCACGTATACGCCGGTTGCCGAGGTGGTCAATGTCGTCAACGGAGCCAATGCCGTAATCAATGCCGATAACATAGTTCATTGAGGCAAACATATCCTGCTTTGTAATATGCTTAGGAATAAGTTTGTTCATGCTTTCGCGGATATTGTATTCAAGTTCTTTTATTGTTGAATAAGAGCTGAGTAATTCGGCAAGTGCCGGATAAAAAACTTTTCTTTCACGTTCGCGTATGCCGACTTCTTTGCAGTCAATTCCAAGCGGCTCAAGATAGACGGCGGCATCTACAAACTGATTAGTAAGAACTTTAACTTTTTTGTCGTCACCGGAGTATATATAAATGTAAAGACAGCCTGTGTTTTGGATTTTATCCGCAATTTCGGCTGTAATAACTTCGTTTTCTTCCGCAATAACTTCGCCTTCGGAATCGGCGACAGGCTCCGCAAGTCTGAAACCTATAACGCGGTTTCTGAGTGCAAGTTTTTTGTTAAATTTATATCTGCCGACTTTTGCAAGGTCATAACGTTTAGGGTCAAAGAACATTCCTTTTATGAGGCTTTCGGAACTTTCGACAGTCGGCGGCTCACCGGGGCGTATTCTTTTATAAAGCTCGATAAGACCGTCCTCATAGCTTTGAGCAATATCTTTTTCGATAGAGGCGTGGATTTTCGGCTCGTCGCCGAACATATCTATAATGTCTTCATTTGTACCAAGTCCCATCGAACGCATAAAAACAGTGACAGGAACTTTTCTTGTTCTGTCAACGCGGATTGAAAAAACATCGTTTGAGTCTGTTTCATATTCAAGCCATGCGCCGCGGTTTGGAATCACTGTGGATTCTATAAGTTTTTTACCGACTTTATCATATGAAAACTTATAATAAATGCCCGGTGAACGCACAAGCTGACTGACGATAACACGCTCTGCCCCGTTAATAATGAACGTTCCGGTATCGGTCATAATCGGAAAGTCGCCCATAAAAATTTCATTTTCAAGGAGCTGGTCTGCTTCCTTGTTACGGAGTTTAACTTTTACTTTCAATGGGGCGGCATATGTTGCGTCGCGCTCCTTACATTCCTCGATTGTGTATTTTACATCATTTTTATCAAGAGAGAAATCGACGAACTCCAAAAGCAAATTTCCGGAATGGTCTGAAATCGGAGAAATATCTCTAAAGACCTCACGCAGTCCTTCCTGCAAGAACCAGTTGTAGCTGTCCTTCTGGACTTCTATTAAATTCGGCATTGCCAGAGTTTCTTTTATGCGCGAATAGTCCATGCGCGTAACATCTCCGAATTTTGAACGATGAATCCTTTGTTTTTCCATAAGCGTCGCTCCTCACCTCTAAAATGACAAAATAAACCTTGATTTCCTCTATTTATTTTATATTTTTGAAAACAGTATATACCCATTGCTAAAGCAAGGGGCTAAACTGATATTAAAAAACTCTAAAATTTTATCTAAAAACTTAAAAAATTTATTGAATTTTTCTGTTGATGTGTTATAATAAAAGCGGTAGTGTGTTGTTGATGGCAGAATGCACGTTAATACGGATTAGTATTATACCTCATTTGTAAAAACCTGTCAAGTGCTTTTTTATTTAATTTGGACAGTTTTTTTATTGCCCCTTTAAACGGGGTAAAATGCGGGCGTGGCGGAACTGGTAGACGCGCAAGACTTAGAATCTTGTCTTCATTGGTGCAGGTTCGATTCCTGTCGCCCGCATTGAGTTGCAAACAGAAGTGAGGGGGCAATGCAAAGAGGTTAAGAAGCGAGGAATAACACGCCTCGCCCCCCCTTGACATCTTAATTTCTTGAACACTGCCTTCTCTCTTCTGTTTCGTAACTTATAACTCTAATAAGGAAGGTATTTATGCCTAAAAGGACTGATGTCCGCAATGTTGCTATTATAGCGCATGTTGACCATGGTAAAACAACGTTAGTTGATGCAATGCTCCGCCAAAGCGGTGTCTTTCGTGATAATCAGGAAGTAACAGAGCGTGTCATGGACTCTAATAATATTGAGCGTGAACGCGGCATTACTATTTTTTCAAAAAATACGGCAGTCGTTTATGAAGGTGTTAAAATAAACATTATTGACACCCCGGGACATGCTGATTTCGGCGGCGAAGTGGAACGTGTGCTGAAAATGGCGGACTGTGCGTTGCTGCTTGTCGATTCTTATGACGGACCGATGCCCCAAACACGTTTTGTTCTCCGTAAAGCACTGTCAATCGGATTAAAACCGATTGTAGTTATAAACAAGATTGACCGTCCCGACGCAATGAACGAGCAAGTCGCAGACAAAATTCTTGATTTGTTCATTGAACTGGGTGCGCCGGACGGATTGGATTTTTCGGTTATTTATGCGTCGGCAAAAGAAGGATACGCTCTTTATAATCTTCAGGATGAACCTGTTGACCTTACTCCTCTTTTTGAAACAATTATTCGTGAAGCTCCCGCTCCCGAAGGAGACTTTGACGCTCCGGAGCAAGTGCTTGTCACAAGTATTGAGAGTGACAGCTATATTGGCAGACTTGCAATAGGCAAAGTCGCAAGAGGGACTGTCCGTGCGGGCAGTCAGGTGACTGTTTGCGGCGGAACGGAACAAAGCAGTTATACGGCAAAAATAAGCAAGTTGTTTGTTTTCTCGGGATTGGGACGCGTTGAAGTCGAATCTGCTTATTGCGGCGATATTGTAGCGGTTGCGGGAATTTCCAACATCGGAATCGGCGAAACAATATGTGCATTTGGTCAGCCTGAACCGCTTGAGGCAGTTACGGTGGACGAGCCGACAATTTCAATGCTTTTTTCCGTGAATGACAGTCCGTTTGCAGGGCAGGACGGGCAGTTTATAACAAGCAGAAATGTGCGTGAACGCCTTTTCCGCGAGGTTGAAACAAACGTCAGCCTGCGTGTTGAAGAAACAGACTCAATGGATTCGTTTCGGGTGCTTGGACGCGGCGAACTACATTTATCTGTTCTGATTGAAACAATGCGCCGCGAAGGATACGAGTTTCAGGTTGCAAAACCTGCCGTAATATTAAAAAAAATAAACGGTGTAACCTGTGAGCCTGTTGAGTTTCTTAATATTGATGTTCCGGAAGAATTTATGGGCGTTGTTATGGAAAAACTCGGCGGCAGAAAAGCGGAACTTATTAACATGACATCAGCACATCAGGGTTACATGCGGTTGGAATTTCTTATTCCGTCACGCTCTCTTATCGGTTACAGAAGTGAGTTTCTTACGGATACAAAAGGCAACGGCATAATGAGTCATGTATTTAACGGTTTTGAGGCATTTCGCGGAGAATTTTCTCTGCGGACACGCGGTGTTCTTATTGCCGCCGAAACCGGTGAGGCTGTCGCTTACGGACTTTATAATGCGCAGGAACGCGGCAGATTGTTTGTCAATCCGGGTGAGCCGGTATATGAGGGGCAAATTGTCGGGGAAAATTCACGCGGCGAAGATATTACGGTAAATGTTTGCAAAAAAAAGCATATAACTAACATGAGGTCGTCAGCGTCCGACGACTCGCTTAAACTTACACCTGTACGCGCAATGAGCCTTGAACAAAGACTTGAATTTATCGGCGATGATGAGCTTATGGAAGTAACACCTAAAAATATACGCATGAGAAAAAAGATTCTTAATCAAGAAGCAAGAAAACGTGCTTTGAGATAATATAATTCCGTTCACTTAGCTTTGCCTTGGTGATTTTTATTTAATATGAAACAGGCAAATGCCGAGATATTTATCAGCTATCCCCGTGTGTCGCACGGTTCATTGTAATGATAGCGTACTTATATAATTATATATATTACCATAAAAAGAAAAAATCAAACACTCAAACTTCGTTTAAAAAGCTAATGAGCAGCTAAACGGCAATATACAATTCCGTTTCAAATCGGAGAGGAATTATTGCCATTAAAAGTTAAAAACTTTATCGGGGGAGATTATATGTCTGAATTGCCGGATGAATTACGGAGCAAAATAGAAACGGGTAAATCGTTAATGGAAAGAGGGATTATAAAATTCCTTATTGCTCATTCCCGCCTTACACGTTTCGCTATAGAAGCAAACCTTGCCGATATCCGCAAACAAAGTGAGAACCTTGTTGAAAACGCAGTTGATATAAACAAAGTTCTTGAGCAAATTGACGAAATTTCGCTTGAAACACGCATGTTGTCGTTGCACGCCCATGTAGAGGCTGCTCACGCCGGCGAGTCCGGCAAAGGTTTTGCGGTTGTTGCCGGTGAAATTGGTGCGTTAGCGCAAAGTTCAAAAGAGACAGTAGCGGCAATCGGCAAAGCAAACGAGAGCATAAATTCAAGCATAAAAAAAACAAGTGATTATATATCTCGGCTCTTTAAAAGCATTAAAACAATGGACGAAGGTGAAGAACGCTATATTGAACATCTTAAAGATGTTGACGCGCGGATTTCTGTGCCGGAGCGGTCGTCATCGGTGCTTATTGCAATTGCTGACGCATATGAGTCACATACAAATTTCATGAAAAATTTTATGGCTAACATTAATAATGAATCTTATACGCTTGCTAATCATGAACGTTGTTCTTTTGGAATGTGGTATGAGGATAACGTAATGGAATACGGTGATATTCAGGAATTTGCGGCAGTTTATGATGTTCATAAAAAATTCCATGATTTGGCATCATCATATAAAAGTACAAAAAATTCAAAATATGTACTTGAAATGGTGGAAACTGCTATTGAAGTGTTATCTGCGCTTTTGGCTTTGGGTACAAAATTTACCGAGATGATGGAGTCAGGTGCAGTCTGATAATAAAACTTAAAAATAATAAAGGGGGTTACACTATAATGGCAAACTCTCAGGAAGAAATCAACAAAAAAATAATGCAGTGTGATTACTATATGGAAAACAAAATAATACACTTCTTGCTTGCGTCATCAAGGCTTATTCGTTTTGCAACAGAGGCAAGTCTTCAAAATGTAAGAAAACAAAGTGAAAATTTAGCGGAAAACGCCATTGATATTAACAAAGTCCTTGACCAAATTGATGAAATTTCTCTTGAAACGCGCATGCTCTCGTTGCACGCTCACGTTGAGGCGGCTCACGCCGGCGAATCAGGCAAAGGTTTTGCGGTTGTTGCAGGTGAAATCGGTTCTTTGGCGCAAAGCTCAAAGGAAACTGTTCAGGCAATAGGCAAAGCAAACGGCGGAATAAATTCAGGCATACAAAAAACACGCGAACACCTTGCAGAACTTCTTAACAGCATGAAATTTATTCCCGAAAAAGAAGATGCAATTATTGAGATTATGGGCAATGACGCTCCCGCAAACAAGCTTGAAATTGAAAAGTCTGTTCTTCATGATATTGGCGATGCGCTTATGACGCATGTGGACTTTATTAACTCGTTTATTGCAAATGTCAATAATGATGCTTTTACAATTGTAAATCATGAACGTTGCCAATTCGGACTGTGGTATGAAGACCACGTTATGCAATTCGGTGAAATTCCGGAATTTTCTGCTGTTTATGATATTCATAAAAAATTCCATGATTTAGCGATTTTGTACAAAAAAAATAAAAGCACAAAAACTATACTTGAAATTTCTTCTGTTCCGTATGACTTTCTTGTTTCCATACTTCAATTAGCGGCAAAATTTATAGAGATGGCAATGTCAGGCGCACTTCAGTTATAATTATGGGTGGGGTTGTGGAAGATTCTATAACTATTGAAGGCTCTGTTGAAAATATTATATATCAGAATGAAGAAAACGGTTACACCGTATTCAGTATTGAAGTTTATCTCCCCGACGGGACTTCCGGCGGGGAGATTACTTGTGTTGCAACTATGCCGAAAATCAGCGAAGGTGAAAGACTTAGGCTTACGGGAAATTATAAAGTTCATCCGACGTACGGAAGGCAGTTTGACACATACTCTCACCAGCGTGCAATGCCCGCTACAACTGAAGGAATAGAAAAATATCTTGCAAGCGGAATAATCAAAGGTGTCGGAAAAGTAACGGCAAAATTGATTGTCGAGATGTTTGGTGAGAATACGATTGCTGTTATCGAACAAACGCCCGAAAAACTGACGGCAATAAAAGGCATTTCTCTTAAAAAAGCTTCCGAAATCGGAAAACTGTTCGGTGAACAGGCGGAATGTCGTCATGTTATGATGTATTTGCAAGCTTTAGATATAACGCCCGGACTTTCCAAAAAAATTTATGAAAAATATAAAGGAGAAACAATATCCGTTGTTTCAGAAAATCCTTACATATTAGCGGCGGAAATAGAAGGTATTGGTTTCAAAATTGCGGATTCAATTGCCGCAAAAATGGACTTGCGTGAAAATTCGCCACAAAGAGTAAAGGCGGGAGTGCGGCATATTCTTACAGAATCAGTTGCCGACGGTCACGTCTTTTTGCCGTATGAAACTCTCGTTTCACAATCTGTTTTATTGCTTAACACAGAATGTTCCGTAATTGACGAAGCAATTATTGCATTGATATTTGACAGAGTTATTCACCGCGAAAAAGATGCTGTGTATTTAAACTCATATTATTATATGGAGAGTTATTGCGCCAGAAAATTGCTGGAGCTGAACATAAACGCTGTTGACAAAAGTCAGACAATAAATGAAGATATTGCCGCATTCGAAGCCGGTTCAGGTATTAAACTTGCCGCCGAACAAAAACGCGCTGTAAAAGCCGCTCTTTCGGAGGGCGTTTTGGTAATTACGGGCGGACCGGGTACGGGCAAAACAACGACAATCAATGCGGTAATAACTCTTTTATCGGATGAAGGCTTGTCGATAGAGCTTGCAGCCCCCACAGGGAGAGCCGCAAAACGGATTACCGAGGCGACCGGAGCAGAGGCAAGGACGATTCACCGCTTGCTTGAAAGCAACTTTTCCGAAAATAACAACCAGATATTCGGCAAAAATGAAGATGCGCAAATAGATGCAGACGTTATTATCATTGATGAAAGTTCTATGATTGATACGGTTTTGCTGTATCATTTGCTGAAAGCTATACCGATTGGCGCAAGGCTTATTTTTGCCGGTGACGCTGACCAGTTGCCGTCTGTCGGCGCGGGAAATATTTTGAAAGATATAATAGGAAGCGGCGTACTTCCGACTGTAAAACTCACAAAAATTTTCCGTCAGGCACAGCAAAGTGCAATAGTTATGAATGCTCACCGAATAAACAAAGGCGAAAGTCCGCATATTCATGAAAAAAGTAATGATTTTTTCTTCATTAAACGTTTTGATACACAATCTGTCGCCAAAGAAGTTACAACCCTCACAGCGTCCCGTCTTCCGCAATATTGTTCATGTTCACCGGGCGAAATTCAGGTACTTACTCCAATGCGCCGCGGTGCGCTTGGCTCAGTCGAATTAAATAAAATTCTTCAGGAACGGCTTAATCCGCCGTCGCCGTTAAAAGCCGAAAAAATTTTCGCTTTTTCAGTGTTTCGTGAAGGCGACAAAGTTATGCAAATAAAAAACAATTACAATCTTGCATGGAGAACGTTTTTTCCTGACGGTCGTTTGAAAAGCGACGGAACAGGCATTTTTAACGGTGATGAGGGCAGAATTTCAAAAATTGACGACATAAACGAAACCGTTACTGTAAACTTTTTTGACGATAAAGTTGTTTTTTACGATTACAGCCAGTTGGACGAAATTGAACTTTCATATGCAATCACGATTCATAAATCACAAGGGAGCGAATATAAAGCCGTTGTTA
>JAISHX010000083.1 GCA_031262335.1 Clostridiales bacterium | reverse complement strand
CCTATAACCGTAAAAATCAGCAATAACACAGGCGAAGTGTTAAATGTTTTATCAAGAAACGAACCAATGAAAATACCGATAAAAATTGCCGCCGCCATAGAAATACCGAGTTGCGTCACAAGTCCCAATGCCGAAACAATATCCCTTTTGTTCTTTTCACTTAATTTATTGTGCATAGTAAGTTCCTTTCCGCTTAACAGGATTCAAACTTTATTCTGTTTTATTCAAATCGCTGGAAACCTTTTCCGATAATTTTTGTTGAATTACTTACGGTAATAAAAGCGTCGGCGTCCAATTCTTTCACATATCTATACAGCATTTGTGCCTGTTTCCTGTTCAGAACAGTAGTAATAACTTCTTTAGTGTCATGCGTATAAGCACCTTCACCGATATGAACAGTTGCTCCGCGTCCGATTACCTCGCAAATATACTGTTGAACTTTTTCGCTTTCCTTGCTCACAACAACAACAATCTTAAATACGTTAATACTTTCCATAAAACTGTCAAGCACGAAAGATTTTATACAAACTCCGGCAATAGAAAACAACCCCGCCTCTGCGCCGAACATTATCCATGCGCCAAAAGCTATAAAAAAGTCCGAAATAAGCAGCGACCAGCTGACTTTTATATTTGTCTTTTTTGTTATTATAGTCGCAAGTATATCTGTTCCGCCTGTAGTTGCTCCGTAATTGAATACAAGCGCACTGCCGATACCCGGGATAAATACCCCGTATAACAGCTCCATAAATTTTTGACCTGTAAGAGGGCTTTTAATCGGCAGTAAAATTTCAAGAACCCAAACCATTGCTGACAAAGCAAAAGAACCGTAAACACTTTTTGCCGCCACTTCTTTTCCGAGAAATATAAATCCCAAAAGCAGTAACATAGCGTTCATTATAAACATAAGACTACCAACAGAAAAGAACGGTATATGAATCTTGTCGGCAATCAAAAGCGCAAGCCCGCTAACGCCCCCAAGGGCAAATTTGTTTGGATTTTTAAACACAACAACGCCCAACGCACTTAAAAAAATTCCCGCATTGATATAACTAAACTCTTTTATTATTTTTTTAATATCATTGCCGTTGTAGTGCAAAAGTTTAATCTTATTAGCATCAAATACTCTGTTTTTCAATCCAACCAGTCCCTTTTTATCATCATGTTCTTTAATACTTTTTTTATAAAAGCGGTGACAAAAGCCTTGCAACCGCCTCTTTTGTTTTAACCCACGCATTCCTTTTAGTATATTGTTCAATAGTAATTTGTGTACAATCGTTCAAATCTTTTAAAAATTTCTCCTCAAGAACCTTAGTAATGCTTCTGTCATATATAAACGCGTTTACTTCAAAATTGAGTTTAAAGCTTCTGACATCCATATTTGCCGTACCGACGGACGACACATTTCCGTCAACCATAATAGTTTTACCGTGCAAAAATCCTTTTTCATATTTATAACACTTTACACCCGCCTCAAGAAGTTCTCCCAAATACGAAAGACTTGCCCAGTATACAAACGGATGGTCGGGTTTTGCCGGAATAACTATTCTTACGTCTGCGCCGGAAATAGCTGCAATACGAATAGATTCAAGAATACTGTCATCCGGCGAGAAGTACGGCGTTTGAATATAGACACTTTTTTCCGCCTCATTTATCATTTTATTAAAGCTGTAGTGAATATAGTTCCATTTTGAGTCGGGACCGCTTGAAACGATTTGAATACGCACTCCCTGAGCATCATCGGAAACGCAACGGTTTATATATTCAGGAAAATATTTTTCCTGAAAACCTGTTTTATTCTTTGGCGCACAAAAATCCCAGTCAAGAATAAAACGTATTTCTAATGATTTAACGGCATCTCCGCAAATCCTGAGATGTGTATCGCGCCAAAATCCAAAACGCTTCGTTTTGCCCACATATTCGTCACCAATATTAAGTCCTCCGACATAGCCGTATATACCGTCAATTACGGCAATTTTTCTATGGTTTCTAAAATTTACGCGCATAAAGTGCGGCGGCATAAATACAGCTAACTTGCCTCCTGCCGCCAAAAATTCGGCAAAAAAACTTTTCCTCACATTCCAACAACCCATTCCGTCCACAAGAAGTCGTACGTCAAGATTTTGACGCGCTTTTTCAGTCAACGCGGCAATAATTTTTCTGCCTAATTCATCATCATGAATTATGTAGTAGAGCATATGAATAAAATACCGTGCGTTTTTTATGTCATCAAGGAGTGCTTCAAACTTTGCGGGACCGTCATTATAAATCTTGACAGAGTTTTTATCTGTAAACGCTCCTCGTCCGTCGCTGAAGTTAAGAAAAGCAACATCATTGAATCTTTCGTCGCCGTCAAGCGTAATCAGAGTTCTTTCGGAAAGAAAACCTCTCTGCCGTTTTATAAATGAAAGAGCAGGAAAATCTTTTTCAACAAGCGTCTGAAAACTTTTATTGTCGTCATGAGATTTTGCCGAAAATACTCTGTACCGACGCGAGTCCAAACCAATAAGAAGATATAAAAAGAAACCAAAATAAGGAACAGATATTGTAACAAGTATCCACGCCCACGCTGAAGCGGGATTTTTTCTTCCGAAAAATATTATTATCGCCACGAAGAAAATATTGATTACCGCTAAAAAACTAAATAAATACATTTAATTTCACCTGTTGATTTTTACCTTTTTTTATTGTATAGTGAGTTAAGTTGAAAATTGCCAAGACTAAGCCTTGAGAGGTTTTCAATTTAACTAACGCTTCATTTCGGTGCGGGTGTGTATTGAAATAACTGTCCACGAACACAAACCAACCATTACTCCGGCAACAATACCGGATAAAATAAGTATAGGAAAGTAAAAAAACAATTTTGTGTTTTCCGTGAACAAAACAGCGGCGAAAATCTGCCCTAAGTTGTGAGAAACCCCGCCTACAACCGATACCCCCAAAACTCCGAACGTCCGCGTTTTCTTTGCGAGAATCATTGCACAAACCGAAATTCCCGCGCCGCACAAAGCATAAAAGCCGCCAAAAAGCCCTGCCCCAAGTAAACTGTTTACAAAGACGCGTATAAGTGAAACGCTTACGGCATACGTTCCTCCGAGAATATATAAAGTAATCAATACAGCCGTGTTTGCAAGTCCGAGTTTTATCCCGGGTATAGGCGCGGCGGGCAAAAGTCTTTCAATCCAGCCGAATGTTACCGCGACCGCCGCTAAAACTCCCGCAAGAGCAATCTTTTTTGTTCGGCTCACTTTGCCACACCGTCAAGCGTGCCGCCTGTTATTTCAATAACAACTTTGTTCGGCAGACAGACAATTGTTTCACCGCTGTGGCAAACTACTCCGCTATTCATACAGACTTTATCCGGACAATCAGCATATTCCATAAAAACTTTTCCTCCGGAAATTTTTACTGTGTTTATATTGTGTCCATTTTCGTCAATAATTTCAATAGTTTTTTCGGTATATAAGCTTTCTTTGCACAAAAGTTTTCCCTTAACAAAAACAGCGGCATATTCACCTTGTTCATTGCCAAACGCAAGCGGCAAAGCCCAGCCGCACACCGCGCATACAGCCAGAAAAATAATAAGAAGAATATCCGGTTTTTTTAAGAGGCGAACGTCCATAAAATAATCTCCAAAAGCCCAGCATCGGACGTGATTAAAATAAGAAAAATTTTTTTGTTCTTTAAAAATCTTTTTATCTCGATAAAAGAAAACGGTCTTATTACTCATGCCAACGAACTTTCGTATAAGCTTTGTCTGGCATTTTTCCCGTTTATAATTTTCCTTCTATCGTTGCTCAGTTTTTTGAAAATAAGCTCAAACTATTTCCTTGAAGATATAGTTACAAACCTTCCTGAAAGTGTCAGCGCATTGATAAGTGTTTTTATAGAAGAAATAACGGCAAAACATACAAAATCACATGCCGGTCTTTTGTCCGGAAGCTTG
>JAISHX010000060.1 GCA_031262335.1 Clostridiales bacterium | reverse complement strand
AAACCCCAGCCTAATAGTTTGAGTGTTACCTGCGTCGCCTCGCCACAGTCAATAAGCAGTAACCGTCCGTCTACACGCGTCAAAAGTGATGTCAAAAACCTGTTTGGCAACGGCATCATTCCGCCGGTGCCAAGCAATGCAACTTCCATCATAATATATAACCTCTACCTTTGTTTTATTATACAGCATTTTTCGTTCACGAACGCCCCTGCACAGAATGGAACGCAACGTAATTAGGTGTAGCTATTCTTGCACTTTGAAGAACGCAACCATGGATTTAAGCATTTCCGCCTGCGAATTAAGTTCTTCGGCGGCGGCAGCAGATTGTTCGCTTGTGGCAGAGTTGCTTAAAGCAACATCTGAAATTGACGACAAACCTTCGGTTGCGTCTGCTATTGACATTGCTTGCTGTTTTGCCGCTTCTGTAATCTGTTCAATCATTTCCGAAACCTTCTCCGTACCTTCTGTAATCAATACGAGTGACTGAGCTGTTTCTGTCGCGCGTCTTGCGCCGTCATTGATACGCTCGATAGTTTCTTTTATCAGCTTTTCGGTTTGCTGGACAGAACTTTGGCTTTGTACGGCAAGCTCACGGACAGAATTTGCAACAACACTAAATCCTTTGCCATGTTCGCCGGCACGTGCCGCCTCAACTGACGCATTTAGAGCAAGGAGGTCTGTTTGAGTTGCAATTTCTTCAATAACGCTTATTATATGCGCAATTTTGTCAGAACATGTTTTAATGCCATCCATTGCTGATAAAAGCTCTTGCATTTCTGAATTTCCGTGTTCGGCATTAACTTTTGTCTGCGCACTTGTTTCGTTTGCGGATTGCGCGCTGCGGGCGTTCATTGTAATTTGAGCCGCAATCTTTTTTAAGGAAATACTCAATCCGGTAACAGACTCAGTTTGCTTTGTCGCACCTTCCGCAAGGTTCGTAGAACTTCCGGAAATTTGTTTTGCACCGGAAAGAACTTGCTCACTTGAGGTATTTATCTCGGAAATTGTTACGTTCAGGGATTTTGATATTGTGTTGATTGAATCTTTTATTGTTGAAAACGCCCCAAGATATTCACTTTCAATTTCAATCGTAAGGTCGCCTTTTGCAATATTATTAAGAGTTTCATTTATTTCACTTATATAAGCCATCAGTGTTTTTACTGTTGTATTAAGACTCTCTTTCATTTCATTGAACGCGCCGTTGTAATCTCCGGTGACGCACACATCAAGGTTGCCTTTTGCAATTTCCCCTGTTACAGATAATGCCTCTGTTACAGGCTCTGCCATTGAACGCATGACCTCGTTAAGTCCGTCAAGAATTTTTTTCCAATCTCCGACATAGTGTTCCGAATCTGCTCTGTAGTCAAGTTTACCGTGATGTCCGGCGTTTGCCAGCTCAAATATTTCTGCTGTTATTGATTTTAAGGTCGCAACAACACTGTCAATCTCTTCATTCAAAACAGCTTTTTGTCCTCTGTAACGTAGCAGACGGATACTGAATCTTCCGGAGCGAATTGACCTCAGAGTGCTGAAAATATCTTCTAACATTTTGATATAAGATTTTACCGTGCTATTTATTCCTGCGGCAACTCTTGCATAAGAACCGTGATATTTTTCCTCATCAATTGCATAATCCATTTCTCCGGCATCGTGACGCTCATATAGCATCGTTATGTCTTCTATCATATTTTGCACAGTTTTAACAACTTCGCCGAAACTCCCAAACAACATGCCGATTTCATCATGGCTCGGAGATTTGATTACCATGTCGAGGTTTCCGGCGGCGACATCAGACGCAACATTTACAAGTTTCTTTATCGGTTTTGAAATAACCCTTGCAGTCAACAATGCAACGCATACCGCAAGAATAATACACAATCCGGAAATACCTACAATTATAAGCATTGTTGTTTTTGCCGCGTTTGTTGCCTCAAGAGCCTGCTCGTCACGAAGAACTTTCGCCTGCCCCGTTATATGAGAAATTCTCTCAACAAGAGTATTGCCGATTGCTTCAGCTTGCATTAAATATTCATTAACTTTATCATTACTTTCAGACTTTGCCGCGTTGTAAATATTCACAAATGTATCATAAAAGGAGTTAAGATAAGATTGCACTTCATCCACAAGACGCAAATATAATGTTTTTGTATCAGCCTGAAGGGCATTATCGGTATTTGTTAAATATTTGTACATATCAATGCTGTCACTTGCAGTGCTATAAGCATTATTTGCTTGTGTAAAGCTTTCTCCTATTATAAATTCATAGGTAGTAACATTTGACACATAAGTTGCATATGAGGCGGCTATTTTGCGCAAGTTCATAATTTCTCTGTCAACGATTCTTATTCTGTCCATTCTCTCCATTGTGCGGTTTATGAGATTAGTATAAGAAACATCTATTGTTCGGAGAGAAATAAGTGATGCTGTTGCTGACGCCGCAGTAAATAAAACAACAATGCCAAACGCTATTAAAAGTTTTGCTCGTATTGTACGATTTTTGAACCAACTGAACCAACTCACAATTCCATCTCCCAAGAATAAATTTATCTGACAATACCGCAAGGTGATATGTAACGTTTTTCTTTGAGTGTTATAATTTTTAAAAAATGATAATTCCGATTAATGCAGAAATTCCTATAACCAAAGCCGGATTGACTTTAAAACGTTGTATTGCCACGAATGAGGAAATACAGATAAATACCGCTTTCCAGTTTATACTGTTTAAAATATCCGGTGCACCGGCAAAAATCAGTTCTTCTGACGCAAGACTTACTGCCGCAGAGGCTATCAGTCCTGTAACACCGGCTCTTAATCCCACAAAGACCCTTTCTGTGCCTTTTGACCTGAAAAACGAAAGAAATTTAAGAGTTGCAAGCACAAACACAAAAGAAGGAACACATACTCCTGCGGTTGCGCATAATGCACCAAAAACGCCCGCTTGTCGAAACCCGACAAATGTTGCCATGTTTACAGCAATAGGTCCCGGCGTAACTTGCGATAAAGCAACAATTTCAATAAACTCCTGAACAGAAGTCCAGCCGTTTTTTACGGCTGTGTCCTGAAGCAAAGAAATCATTGCGTAACCTCCTCCGAAAGAGAAAGCTCCGATTTTAATAAATTCCCAAAAGAGATAAATGTACATCATGATTTTTTATGCAGAAAGTTAATCAGAACAGGTGCGACAGCAGACGTGACAGCGCAAACGGCAAGCACATACGGCGGCATAATATCAAAAAATACAACGCATATAAAACAGAACAATGCAAGAGCAATTCCAAAAACATCTTTAACGGCAGTCTTTGCAATTCTAATAACGGCATTTGCAATTAGTGCGGCAACAGCAGCGCGAACACCGGCAAAAGCTTTTTGTAATAGAACAATTTCTCTTGCTTGTGAAAATCTTAAAGAAATAATTAAAATTATAATAATGCTCGGCGTAATCATACCTAAAGCAGCCGCTACTGCGCCGAAAGTTCCGGCAGTTTTCTTTCCGACAGCAGTCGCCGTATTTATCCCAACAACGCCGGGCAGACTCTGCCCTATTGTAATGAAATTCGTCATTTCTTCGTCGGTAAGCCAGTGCCTATTATCGACCGCCTCTTTTTGAATAATCGAAATCATTGCATAACCGCCACCGATTGTAAGTCCACCGATTTTAAGAAAGGAAATATATATTGTAATAAGCAGTTTCAGCTTTTCACGCACCGCACAAATTTCCTTTCTAATTTAGTTTATTCCTTCGGAACATACGCAAATCATCAGGTGAAAAGCCGTTAATTAAAGTCATAAAAAACAAATACAGCAAAAATCCGGCAAAAATAGCGATAATAACCGAAACCGCGTTTGTTCGGAACATAACTTCGGCAGCGGCATATGTTATATATGCTCCCATTCCCATTCCCGCCGCCGCCGCCAACGGACGCATTACAGAACGCGACATATCTATTTTTACGCCTAATTTTTTTGATAAAAAGTATACATTACA
>JAISHX010000190.1 GCA_031262335.1 Clostridiales bacterium | reverse complement strand
ACCTTGGGGGCTTTCAGCCCCCAAGCCCCTGACCAAAGGGACAATCGTCCCTTTGGAATCCCTTCATTTGCAGACAGAAAGTGACTGCAAATTAGCCGCCACCTTCTGTCTGCAAAAGTTATCTTCTTTGTTTCTTTCTTCTTTAAGAAGAAAGAAATGGGGTGCGGGGCAACGTCCTGCGGTCTTGGTTTTTGTTTGCAGACAGAAGGCAACAACAATTTTATAGTTGCCTTCTGTCTGCAAATGCTATCTTCTTTGTTTCTTTCTTCTTTAAGAAGAAAGAAACGGGGTGTGGGGCAGAGCCACACGGTTTTGACACCGAACCAACACTATAAAAATTAAATTAAGGAGAACAAATATTATGTCTGATTCAATAATCCGTACGGTTGCAGGTGGCGGAGCAATAAGAGCTTTCTTTGCTACAACAAAAGAAACTGTAGAAACAGCACGTCAAATTCACAACCTTTCCCCAACAGCATCTGCGGCATTAGGGCGGCTTTTAACAGGTGCCGCAATAATGGGATTAAACATTAAAGAAGAAAACGGCTCTGTTAGTTTGCAAATAAAAGGCGACGGAGATATAGGCGGAATTTTTGCGTTTGCGCGTCCTGACGGAACTGTAAAAGGCTATGCGGAAAATCCGCTTGCAGACCCGCCGCGTAACATTGTCGGTAAATTGAATGTTTCCGGAGCAATAGGAAACGGTACGCTTACAGTTATAAAAGATATAGGTATGACAGAGCCGTCTGTTGGTCAAATTGAGCTTGTTTCAGGAGAAATTGCAGAGGACTTGGTAGCATATTATGCACAGTCAGAACAAACTCCAAGTGTTGTTGCGCTGGGTGTATTGGTTAATACCGACTATACAATAAAACAATCAGGTGGTTTTATTGTGCAGCTTATGCCGTTTGCTGAAGATGCGGTTATTTCAAAGTTAGAAAAAAACATAGCTGCCATAAAAAGCGTGACAGCTATGTTTGAAAGCGGAATGACGATTTCCGACATAATGAATACTGTTTTGAACGGTTTTTCTGTTGATTTTTCTGAAAACTTGCCGGTTTGTTACCGTTGTGATTGTTCGGCGGAAAGGGCAAGACGTTCTTTAATCAGTCTTGGCAAAAAAGAACTTGAAGAAATAATAAACTCTGACGGCAAAGCCGAACTTGAGTGCCATTTTTGTGACAAAAAATATATTTTTGATAAAGCCGGTTTAATTGACCTGACTAAAAGCAATTGAAACTTTTTGTTTAGCTTTTGCCAAAGTTTCGGCATCTATCGTATTGGCGGCGTATTTGTAATGATAATTAAGCATATCAAATTCTGCCGCCTTTACGCCTATGAGTTTATCCGGTACTTCAATTGCAAGAAGCTCATCAGCATACTCCAAAATTTTAGTGGGTGCCTCGTCGCTTTCCATTACTTCCGGCAAAGATTCGTTTATATCGGCAACTCTACGCAAAAATTCTGTATATTCAGGTTTTATTTTTTCAAAATTAAACTCCGAGTTAAGCGCATATACATCATATTTTACTTGTCTTGAACTTATATTTGAAACAGCATACAATATTACAACCAAAAGCAATGCGCCTAAAATAACATATGTTGATTTATTTCTTTTGCCTTTTTTAGCTTTCGATTCTGCCTTTTGTGCCTGTTTTAACTCGCTCACCCTATCTCGTTTTTTTTCTTTAACCGGTACATATTTTTTTTTGTCAGCCATTCTTATTATGCCTCCTGTTTTTTACTGTTTTCCATTTTCCGGAACGGAAACGCAGCGTAATAACTATGCTTCTCATACACTGGTCAATTAAAAATGCAAACCAAGCTCCGAGCAAACTGAATTTGAATACAAATATAAACAGCGCGGTCATTCCGACCCGAAAAACCCATATTCCCAATATTGACGCGTACAGCGGGTACAAAGTATCTCCCGCGCCGCGCAACGCACCTGTTTTACTCATTTGTGCCGACTGAATAAACTGAATTACAGCCACAACATAAAAAATGGGGCGGCAAAACTCAATGACAGCTTCATCATCTGTATAAATCTGTGCAAGTAAACGCCAAAAAAATATAAAGCCAACAGCAATAATAAACGTTATTATTCTTGCCATGCGGCTTGTCATGCGTGCATATCGTTCGGCAAGTTCGGTATTTCCGGCGCCTATTGATTGACCGACAAGCGTTGTTGTTGAAATAGAAAAAGCGTTTGATACCGAGAAAGCAAGTCCGTTTATACTTACGCAAACTTGTTGTGCGGCATAAGCGGTAACACCTAAAGTTTCAACAATCCGATTGAATATAAGAAGTCCGGATTGAATTACAAACTGCTCCAATGCGGAGGGAATACCTATTCTGAAAATTTCACGCATTATTTTTCGGTCAGGCTTCCAACCGCCGGAAATCCTAAGCCGAACAGGAGAGTTTTTATAAGTAATAACAAAAATAAACGCTGCTGTTGCACCAAGTAAACGAGAAATTGTTGTTGCAAGTGCCGCACCTGTAACTTCAAGCCGCGGAAATCCAAATTTGCCGTAAATCAAAACAAAGTTGAGCATAACATTGACAAAGTTTGCGCAGAGATTATATACCATAGGCACACTTGTAAGTCCGCAACCGCGTAAACATGCTGTAATACCCATGTTAATTGACTGAAAAACAAGTCCTGCCGAAACGATTCTGAAATATTCTGTTGCATGACGCACAATGTCGGGGTTTGTACTCATAAGTTTCATTATAAATTCGGCAGAAAAAAATCCCGCAACAGAAAGAACCGCACCAAGACAACCGTTTATTATAAGCGTCTGTTTAAGAACTGCGGCGGCGGATTTTGGCTCACCGGAACCAATATTCCACGCAACAAGAGCCGTTGAGCCGACGTTTACCGCCGCAAATACAGAAATAAGAAGAAAAAACGGTTGGTTTGTTATTCCTACACCCGAGATAGCAGCAGGACTAAGCCGTCCAACCATCATTAAATCTATTGCCGTAAACAGACTTGAAAGAAAAAGCTCCACAAACGACGGCCACGTCAAACGGAATATTTTTCTATAAAACTCATTATCTTGTATGTTCTTAATGTTGTTTTTCATTTTTAATAATTCTTGAAACGCTTACAACTCCGACAAAATCATTCACCTGATTGTACATCGGGAATGATAATTCGTTAATGAGGACAGATGTACCGTCTGAACGTTTTATCCAGCATCTGTTTTCATATCTGCCTACTGTTTTAAGCATTTCCATTTTTTCTCTGAGCATACCGGATTCTATCTCCTCCACAGAGTAAATAAGTCCAACATGTTTGCCGCATATGTCTTGCAAAGAATATCCGAACATAGCTTCCGCGCCGTCATTCCAGCCAAGAACAGAATAGTCCTTGTTTGTTGAGTAAATTGCATATTCTTTTATACTATTAAACACCATTACAAGGAAGCGTGTTTGCTCCGTAAGTTGTTTTTCTAACTCGTCATGCAAATCATTCATTTGTCGGCTTTGTAATTCAAGCTGGCTGACAAGACGCATTTTATTTTCATATGCTATACCGTTAAAAACAAGTGCGCCGACATAAACTTTAATCAGTTCTAAAAATTCAAGTTGTTTTTGTGAAAAATTGGATACACTGCCAAGTACAAGCACACCCAAAAGTTCTTCATTATATATAATTGGTGCAATAACAAGACTGTTCGGAATAATTCTTCCTAAAAAAGTTTTGACACAAAAGATTGTATCTTGCGGCAAATCGTTTATGACCTTCATTTGTTTCGTGACGGCAACACGTCCTATAAATCCTTCGCCTATATTCATATCAAAATCTTTGTACATATCAGATGAAAAACCAATAGAAGCTTTTAGTTCAAGTTTTTGAGAGGCGTTGTTTGCAAGATAAAACGCTGACCATTCACTTTTGGTAATATCAAGAAGTTTCGGGAGCATAGTTCTCATCAAGCTTTCAACATCAGAAATGTTTATTGCAAGAGAGTTTATCATCGTGAGCATTTCGGCACGATTTTTCTCTTGAGTTTCAATATATGAGGCGAGATTGCGAAGAGTTTCATAAACAGGTGCAATAATTGTATCTTGAAGTTCGGATGGTATGGGTCGTCCGTCCCTGACGCAATTTACAGCGTCAATGCACATAGCCGCTCTCTTTCGTAAGCGGGTTTTATCATAATAGCGTGTAAAGTAGTATACTGCAACTCCAACAACAATATTGGAAAATAAAAACCCCGCTACTTGCCACGTATCCATTAAAAAAACACGTCCTTCCGCGAAAACGCCAGGAATCAAAATTGGTAAAGACCTTTTGGAAACAAATTTTCGGATGTGCTTACAATTATACAAGATATTATGGAAATATACAAGTCCAAAAAAGCGTCCGTGCGAAAAAATTCCTTGCGGTTTATATGTAAAAGCTGTATAATAAGCTTATCAATGGTTAGGAGCGTTTTATGTGAAAAATTTTGTATCCGGTTTTGCCGCTATAGTCGGCGCACCAAATGCAGGCAAGTCTACTCTCCTGAATCGCGTCCTTGGCGTGAGAGTCGCCGCAGAATCTCCAAAACCGCAAACAACACGCGGTAAAATTCTTGGAGTTTTAACCGCAAGTGACGCACAGATTATTTTTACTGATACCCCGGGTTGGCACACGCCAAAAAGCAAGTTAGGCGAATATATGGTTAAGTCGGTAGGGTCTGCTGTATTTGATGCGGACTGTATTGTTCTGGCTGTGCCGGTTAAAACTACTCTTGATGCAAGCCTTCTGGAAAATGTTCAAAAAACGAACAAGCCTGTTGTGTTGGTCATGACAAAAACCGATTTAATTTCCAAGTCGGATATTTTGCCTGAAATAGAAAAGTATAATTCAATGGTAAAATCCGGAACATTTAGCGATGTAGTTCCGATTTCTGCTGTGAAGGGCGAAAATATTGATGAGTTTATTTGTTGTGTGAAAAAATACCTTCCGCAGGGTCCTAAATATTTTCCCGACGATGCAGTTACCGATATGACCGAGCGTGAAGTTATTGCTGAAATTATTCGTGAAAAAGCTTTGCTTGTTCTTTCGGAAGAAGTTCCGCACGGACTATATGTTGCCATTGATTCTTTTAAGGAAAGAGCCGATAAACCGATAACTGATGTTGAGGCAACAATTTTTTGTGAAAAACTATCGCATAAAGGAATTGTAATAGGTAAAGGCGGTACTGCCATAAAGAAAATAGGCTCTTTTGCAAGAACAGACGTTGAACGGTTTTTAAATAAAAAAGTTTTTCTTTCACTTACTGTAAAAGTAAAAGAAGGTTGGCTTGACAATTCCAAACTTCTTTCAAATTTTGGTTATGATGTCAAAAATATCTGATAAAGGTATAGTTCTTAAAGAAACAAAAAAAGGTGAAACCGACAAAATTCTTACCGTTTTATTTTTTACAAGAGGGAAACTCGTTGTTTATGCACGCGGAGCATGTAAGCTTAAAAGCAAAATAGGTACGGCATGCAGACTTTTAACTTTATCGGAGTTTTCGATATTTGAAAAAGGCGGCTTGCTTGCGGTTTCGCAAGCTAACGTAATTGACAGTTTTTACTCTGTTGTTATGGATTATGAACGCTATATATGGGCTTGTTTTATTGTCGAAGTGCTTGATAAAACAACTCCGGCAGACATTCCGTTTGAAGTTGACTGTAATCATCAAAATATTTTTCGGCTTGCAGTTTATGCGCTGAAAGCAATTCGGACACACCGTTCGCCAAAACTCTGTGCGGCTGTTTTTGCGTCACGTTTTGCGGCAATGGAAGGTTACGCTCCCGAAAACATTACAGCAAACGAAACGGTTTCTTTTGCATACAAATTTTCTGTGACAGAACCGATTGAAAAAATTTTTTCTTTTTTAATGGAAGAAAATAATATAAACTTGTTTTTCGGCAAAGTTATTAAGTTTATAACTGCCGCTTCAGGGTCAGAGATACTAAGTATTTTGGCAATAGATAATATAAATCTTAAATCAGAAAGGTAGTCGCTATGTTAGAAAAAACGAATTTAACACTTTCTGTGAGCGAAAAACAGTTTAACAAGCAAATGAAATCGCTTGAAGAACAGCTCCAGTCGGTACAGCAAAAAGCTCTTTCGCTCAAAATTCCCGTGCTTATTGTTTTCGAGGGTTGGAGTGCGGCAGGCAAAGGAACTATAATAAGCAAAGTCCTTCACCCGCTTGACCCGCGTCATTTTAATGTTATTTCAACGCGACGTATGAGCGAAGATGTTCTGTATCGTCCTTTCCTTTGGCAGTACGCCAAAAATACACCGCAAGAAGGCAAAATAACTATTTTCGATAAAAGCTGGCACAGAATGATTTTGCCGGAAGGCAAATCCGCAAGAAAGTTTTCGGAGCTTGAGAAAGAGCGTTTTTATTATGATATAAACGCGTTTGAGAATCAGCTTGTGGATTCAGGTATGCTTATTATTAAATTTTTTCTTCATATAAGCAAGGATGAACAGAAAAAAAGATTTTTGGCTCTTGAAAAAGACAAAGATACAAAATGGCGTGTTAACGAAACAGACTGGGAACAAAATAAGGAATACGAAAAATACCAGCTACGGTTTTCACGCATGCTTGAATCAAGCGATTTTGAGGCAAGCCGGTGGACGATTGTTGAAGCCGACGACAAGAATCATGCCACAATTAAAGTTTATAAAACACTGATAAGCCGCATTGAAAATGAAATAAGTCGCCGTGCGCAAGCCGCTCCCAAACAGGAGTTAAATGAAACCTCTGATAACGGCTCAAAAGTTGAAAATATTTTGGGCAAAGTTAATTTGGTAAACAAAACTGTTGAAAAGGACGAGTATAAAAAACGCCTTGAAGAACTTCAACATAAAATTTCATATTTGGGTTACAAGCTTTATAGCAAACGACGTTCTGTTGTTATAGCTTATGAAGGCTGGGACGCTGCCGGCAAAGGCGGCAATATAAAAAGGCTTACACAAATGCTTGACCCGCGCGGTTATGAAGTTGTGCCGATTGCCGGACCGACAAGAGAAGAACTGGCACATCATTATCTTTGGCGTTTTTGGAAACAAATGCCCAAAGACGGACATCTTTCCATATTCGACCGTTCGTGGTACGGCAGAGTAATGGTGGAACGTATTGAAGGTTTTTGCTCCCGTGAGGAATGGTCACGCGCATACAAAGAAATTAACGACATGGAGTTTCACCTAAACAACCATGGTGTTATTATATTCAAGTTTTGGCTGCATATTGACAAAGATGAGCAGCTTGCGCGGTTTACTTCACGTCAAAATGACCCTTTAAAGCAATTTAAGATTACTGAAGAGGATTGGCGTAACCGCGACAAATGGGATAAATATGAAGCGGCAGTAAATGAGTTGCTGCAAAGAACAAGCTCATCATATGCGCCTTGGCATATAATTGAATCAAACGACAAAAAATTTGCAAGACTTAAAACTCTTGAGATTGTGACAACCGAATTAGAGAAACAGCTTAAATAATGGGGTGTTATTATTCCGAATTTGTATCGTAAACGGTTTATACCGCAAGAAGTTATAAATCTACGCGATGATGTCGTGCTGTTTCGCAATGATTTTATTCTTGTAACAAAGTGGAAAACAATAAACCCGCGGGTCGATTTTGCTTCAGGTAAGTCCGTTTACTGGCTTGAAAAAGGCATTAAAGTAACTAAATTCTTTGATTCTGTCGGGAGATTTCTGTTTTATTATTGCGATGTTTTTCGTCCTGTTTTTTGCGAAAACGGAGATATTATTTTTGAGGACCTTCTTGCTGATGTTATAATAGAAAAGGACGGAACCACAAAAGTGCTTGACCTTGATGAAGTTGCTGAAGCACTTGAAAAGGGACTTATTGATTTTGAAACAGCACTTTTAATTTTACGCCGGCTTGATTTTTTACTTGGAGAAATATATGCGGGACGGTTTGAGAGTTTGTCCGCACCGCTTGAGGAAGTTTAAATGGGTGGTAAGA
>JAISHX010000153.1 GCA_031262335.1 Clostridiales bacterium | reverse complement strand
TTTTACGATAAAAACGGCAATACTTTTCCGAATGGTTTTGAGCCGGATTTACCTTGGCAAACGTCATTAGATTTTTCAAGTGCGGTTGATATTATAAATGAAAATTATAAAAGTTGATTTTGCTTTGAATATTTTGTTTAATTAAAAATTTACGTTGACTGCCGTTTAAAAAAACAGAAAGTTTTATACAGATAACAATTTGGTTTATGCTGATAATGTAGACGAAAATAAGCTTATTATATGTAAATCAACTACACAAAGAATTGAGCGAAAACATCTCACGCTGTAGTATTCAAGGCACAATGCAGCAAGGAACATATAGCAACGCAGGTAATTTCAATAAAAATGTTCAAGATTATAAAAATTTTCTTCCTCAATAACATCAAAACATAAGAGGGCGGACAATCCGCTCTCTTTTTGTATATTTGGGGTAAATTACTAACAAAGATTTCTAAAAAAACCCTTGACAGAGAAATTTTTTCTGATATACTATTATTATGGTTATAAGTTAATAATTTACTCGCAATTAGACACAGAAATAGGAGGTTTGTGATATGTCGGCACAGCTCAAAAAGTGTATTTTAATAACCGCTCTCGCGATAGTAGTCGCCATTCTTGGTTCAAGATTTGATGTATGGTCTATGTTGTTCAATATATTTCCTATAATATTTCCAATAAATGCTATTGGAAACATACATAGTGCCAAGAAAAATCGACCTGAAAAGTTGGATATTATTACAAAAAACGCCAACATAATTTTAAACTTTTTTCTTGTCTTTTACATCAACATAGCGATAGTTTTGTTTGTGCTGTACTTAAATCCATCTCTTGATAACTTGACATTCAGATGGTATCACTTGTGGATTCTTGCTCCTACATTTATTTCTATAGTGATAATGTTTGTAAAATTGGTTCAAAACAGGAAACACCTAATATAAGGGGGTGAATTAATCTATGAAAACTAATTTTATAAAATTTCTGATTAAGTACATGTTCTATTTTAACATAATACTGTCGATTCTTTGTGTTGCATTATTCGTTGGGCTTTTCATGTCTGGCGAAACAGTTTACAAACCCTATGTGCATACCATAATTGCAATTACTATATCGTGGTTATCGTATATTCTTCTGATAAAAGCAACAACAAAACATTAGTCAAAGATTTGCACAATAATAATGCAGAAATGTTTATATCCAAGGAGGTTCTTATGCGCAAATTTATAAAACTTATGGCATTATTAGGACTGTTATTTGCAATAATAGCATTACTTCTCGGTGTTGATACGTTGTCGTTTATTGTTACTTTGTTTATTCCTATCACCGGTGTTTTATTTTTACGAATTAAATACCTCAATAAGGGTGGTAAGCGTATCGAGAAGCGCATAGGAATACTTTGCGCTTTGTCAAATTTATACACTGTAGTAATGTTGGCACTGCTTATATTTTCTCAATATGATTTAAGTGTTGTTGATTCCAAGCGAGCACTATTCCAATACATTATTCCTGCCGCAATCGCTATTATTGCTACACCTCAAAAGCAGAGTAAAGCCGAAGTAGGTGGTTCATTTACATGAAGAAGGTATTTATTTTATCAACTTTGGTAGGCATAGCAATTATGAATCGAAAAAAAGAATCCCCGCTGCCAGTGAGTGGGGATTCTTTTTAGTATTACCAAAACCCCATTATATAGGGCTTTTTTTCAAATGCAATTTTCTAAAATACTAATCATTTCGTCAATATGCTCTTTCTGCGCAATAAGCGGCGGCGTAAAACGCACCACTTTTTCACCCGCGCCAACAAGAAGCAAACCGTTCTCCATAGCTTTTTTTATAACTTCCGCCGCCGTCACAGTCAACTCCGCTCCCTGCATAAACCCTATTCCGCGTACATCAACAATCTTTGAGTTTCTGCTTTTCAGCGCGTTTAATTTTTCGGTAAGATATTTTCCGTTCTCTTTTACGGAATCAAGAATACCTCCCAAAAGTTCGTCAATAACAACATTCGCCGCACATGTCGCCAGAGGGTTTCCTCCAAAAGTGGACGCATGCTCACCCGCGCAAAGAACATCCGCTCTTTTAGTCGCCATAATCATCCCGATTGGAACACCGCCGGCAAGTCCTTTTGCTGTTGCAATCGCGTCAGGCGTCACCCCAAAATACTGACAGGCAAAAAGCTCCCCTGTCCTGCCGACACCGCACTGAACTTCGTCAAACATAAGCAACAAATTATTTTCGTCGCATATTTTGCGGACTTCTCTCAAATATTCCACCGTTGCCGGATGAATACCGCTCTCACCTTGCACAGGTTCCAAAAGGACGGCAACCGTTTTATCAGTTATTGCAGCCTTAATCGCCTCTGCATCTCCGAGCGGCACATGCACTATTCCGGGTAAGAGCGGCAAAAATGCTTTCTGATATTTTGTCTGTCCCGTTGCGGCAAGCGAGCCTGTTGTTCTTCCATGGAACGATTTTTCCATTGCAATAATCTCAAAACGTTCTCCGCCGCCAAACTTGCGCGAAATTTTTATAAGTCCTTCAACAGCCTCCGCTCCGCTGTTGCAGAAAAAAACTTTGTCAAACGGAGTATTTGCAACAAGTTTTTCGGCAAGCTCAATTTGCGGCTCATTCCAGTACAAGTTAGAAATATGAATAATTTTCTTCGCTTGTTCGGAAATTGCAGATGTTAAAACAGGATGATTATGCCCTAAACTGTTGACGGCAATGCCTGCACCAAAATCAAGATATTTTTTTCCTGCTTTGTCAAAAACATACATTCCGTCGCCATGCGTAAGCGTAATCGGATAGCGTGAATATGTGTTCATTATTAAGTCACTCATATAATTAAACCACCTTTATTATTTTTCAACAAGAGTACCGATGCCGTCTTTAGTGAAAATCTCAAGTATAAGGCAATGTTCAATTCTGCCGTCAAGAATATGAACATTTGAAACGCCTGCGTTAACACCTTTTACGCAACATTCCACTTTGGGAATCATTCCGCCGGAAATCGCGCCTGACGCAATCATTTCTTCAATTTCATAAATTTTAATGCGGCTCATTACAGAGTTTCGGTCATTTGGGTTTTCGCGTACACCTTCAACATCTGTAAGAAACACAAGCTTTTCTGCTCTCAACGCACCGGCGACTGCAACGGCGGCGTCGTCCGCGTTTATATTATAAGTGTTTCCTTCATCGTCCGTGCCGATTGTAGAAATAACGGGCACAAAATCATGCTCAATCAAAGTT
>JAISHX010000046.1 GCA_031262335.1 Clostridiales bacterium | reverse complement strand
TCTAAAATCTTCTAATTTCGAAAGACCATTCGGGATACAATTATTTGGCTATGACAAGGAAAATATTTTAAAAGCGGCTAAAATCATAGCAAAAACCGCTCCAAATTACGATTTTAGTGATTTAAATTTCAAACGTGTTCGGCGCTGGTGTCGGAAAAGTTGTCAAAGGTGTATCTGTTATTGTGTCTACATAAAACTCGGGCAACTGTATGTCTTGCCCAACATTTTCGGCACTTGAACTGTCAAGCGTTCCCGTATAAATTTCCGTATTCCCCTGCGTGTCGGTGTCGATTGCGCTTATATAAACGCCGACAATCGAATCTCTTGAAAAATGCTCAATTGAATACCAACCGCTTTGTCCCGGAACAGCATCAATGTCTGTGCCGGAATATCCACTTTTAAGGTCGTTGCCGTCAGGCTTTGCAATATCGTTTGTATTCCACACTTCAACCGAAACATCATCCTGATTCACATCTTGCGGCAGGTTAAAATACATTTTGTATTTTTTGACCCATTCCGGACGTGTTGTCTCCTGCAATGCGGGTTTCTGACCGCTGTCCTGATAGCCGCCAGCACCGCCTCCATAATGCGGAGTGTCTGTCACGAACCAGAACGTCCCGCCTGCTGTTCCCAAAGAAACATCTCCTGTTTCTTTGTTGTAGCCCCCTGTCTGCCAAGCGGTACCGTTACGAATGATAATCGACAAATCCGTTTCCGGAGTATTGGGCAATGTAATTGTCGCTTTTGCCCAGCCCTCAATGTCGCTTGGAAACTCTAACGGATAATCCGTCTCAGGATTAACTACCCCGAACGCATATACGTTCCAGTTTGAATAATCCTGTTTGTCACGGAAGTAGTAAACCTCATAAGTTACACTCCCTTCCGCAAAAACCGGCGGAATACTTCCGCCAAAAATCATCGCAAACGAAATTATTACTGCTAAAAACCTTTTTAGGGACTTTAGTTTTGCAATCATCTTTTCTCCCCCCTTTGCATAAAGTCTGCAAATCAAAAAAATTGCATGTTTCTTACAAATTTATTATACCACTCTTCACTTATTTTGTCAATTGTGCACAAGATTTTTGACAAAATTCTTTTGGTTGATTTTTCATTATTGCCTTCTTAATTCATCCCCCACCTCTTAGGTTAGGGATGAATTAAGTTAAAATAGGTATTAATTTTTTTGCGCCTAATGTCGAATACTATATTGTAACTTTGTCCGGAGGTGAGTTTATATATTCGCGAGAAGTAATTGACTACGTTCGAGAGCAGAACGAAATTGTTTCTGTAATATCTCAGTACATGCCTCTGAAAAAAAAAGGCGGGAGCCACTTCGGGCTGTGTCCTTTTCATCATGAATCAACGCCAAGTTTCGCTGTGAACGAAGGACAGCAGTTTTTTTATTGTTTCGGGTGCGGTGCAGCAGGCAACGTCATCAGTTTTGTCATGAAAGTTGAGAACATATCTTTTGTCGAGGCATTAAAACTCCTTGCAGAACGCATAAATTATACCCTTCCCGAATATAACGATGCTAATTTTGCGGAAAGAAAGAAACTTCAGGACAGTCTTATCAAAATTCATACAGCCGCAGCAAAATTTTATTATGACACGCTTCTGTCTGTCGGTAAAAAAGCGAATGATTATTTGGACAAGCGTAAAATTTCTTCCGGTGCAAGAAAAAAATTCGGTCTGGGGTTTTCGCCGGGCGGCAACGCTTTATATAAACATCTTTTATCTGTAGGTTTTTATGATGAAGATATAAGTAAAAGCGGCTTGGTCATTGAAACTCGACACGGTATTGCCGATAGATTTTTCGGACGTCTTATGTTTCCTATTTTTAATAATACGGGCAAAGTCGTTGCATTCGGCGGCAGAATACTTGATGAAAACATAAAAGCCGCAAAATATCTCAATTCACCTGATACGGCAATTTTCGATAAAAGCCGTAATATGTATTCACTTAATTACGCAAAAAAAGAAAAAACCGAAACAGTAATAATCTGTGAAGGTTATATGGATGTAATTGCAATGTACCAAGCAGGTGTTCGTAATGTTGCGGCATCTCTCGGCACGGCGTTCAATTCAAAGCACGCGGCGCAGATTGCCGGGTCTTTTAAAACGGTGATTTTGCTGTTTGATGCCGACGATGCAGGGGAAAAAGCAACTTTCCGCGCAATTGAGGCGTTGCGGCACAACCGTCTTGAAATTAAGGTTTTGCGGCTTGACGGCGCAAAAGACCCTGACGAATATATACAAAAGTTCGGTGCGGAAAATTTCCGCTCTGTTGTAAATAAAGCTGTTCCGTTTGCCGAATTTCAGCTTAGGCACACATCGGAAAAATATGACATGTCCGTTGCGGACGGTAAAATAAAATTTGCAAGAGAAGCCGCAGTTTTTCTGTCACGTCTTGAGGGGGCGGAACGCGAAGTTTATGGGCGTGAAGCCGCAATAATAGCCGATATAGATGAATCAACAATTCATTCGGAAATACAAAAGCAGGAACAAAAGCTTGAACTGTCGCAAGACGCACTCCTTCTTGCTGAAAAACGCCCTGACATAGGCGAAAACAAAGCGGTTTCAGATGCACAACGCGGATTGTTGCGGTTATTCGCCCAAAATTCACTATACGATGATATAATATTAAAAAATATATCTAAAGAAGAGTTTGCCGACGACGTTTACATAAAAATGTTTGAAATAATAATTATTGAAAAATCCAAAGGCAATGCGTCCGGTGAAACTGTAAACGCAAATGTCGTTCTTGATTCGTTTGCGGATAACATATCACGCCAGAAGGCGGCACAAGTTTTTGCCTTGCCGCCTTTTTTGGAGGACGAAAAAAAAGCAGTTGT
>JAISHX010000050.1 GCA_031262335.1 Clostridiales bacterium | reverse complement strand
ATTGACAAAAACTTATTCATTAACACAGTATCTTGTTCATTTACTTTGCCGTCGCCATTTGTATCTGCTGAATATCGTGACGAAACCCCCGCAAAGTTATGACCGGAAATATATTTTCTCAAAGACAGCAAGTCCTGCACAGTAACTTTACCGTCACCGTTTATATCACCGGGTGTATACCAATCAGAAGATGTAAGAAAAATATCTTCCGTTTTGTAGTTAAGGAAATCATAATTTCCGTCTGTGTGTATTCTTATTTTTACTTGCATCTTGACACTTTCCGCCGAATATGTCAGCGGAATTATAATAAAGTTTCCAATGCCTGCTTCTTCTTTTATATTTACCTGCAATGTCTTATCGCCAATCATTGAGGCTTCCCAGTTCAATGAGTCAGCAAACTGCCGTGACGTACCTGCACCGAGGAAGTCTTTCCGAAACGCCGCCTGAATTTCTTCCGGTGTTGAGCCGGCGTAAGTTTTTCGTTCGGGAACTTTCAGCGAACCGTTTTTGATATTGAAAAATTCAATATAGAAAGGAGAATTTCCTACCGCATAATCATTGAAATCAACAATGAGCCATTGCCTGTGGTTTCCGGATTCATTTTCTGCGTCTGTTGCGGCGTATGCGGGAGGTGACGCCTCCTTATTATCGCTTGGACTAATGCGCGACGGAAGAAGCTTTACTTCCGGCGGTGCGGCAAAAACAGGCGTTGCGGTTATTAGTGCAATGACAGCGGTTAATGCAAAAACAACTTTCTTCATACAATATTTACCTCCTCCAAAAAATTTCTTTACATCATATTAGAGTTTACCCCTAATTTCAAAAATCGTCAACAAATTTAATAAAAAAACATTGACTTTTTATTAAAGCGCGGTTATAATTGTGAAGTTGAATCCGCCAAAGACAGCAGGCACACGGTAAGTCCTGCCGAGGGGAGTTTTTTTTGGGAAATTTATCCGTTTCTTAAAAAACGCCTGTCCATGCTTGCGGACGGGTTCTTTTTATAAAAAAAGAAGGTGGTGAAAAAATTGCCAAAAATAGAAGAAAAACAAGTTGTAGTAAACGATATAAAACAGAAACTTGAAGGGGCAAAGTCGGCTATTCTTATTTCCGCACGCGGACTTAGCGTCGAACAGGATACTGTTCTTCGCCGCAAACTCCGTCAAGCTAATGTCGAGTATCATGTGTATAAAAACACAATGTTGGAGCTTGCCGTTAAAGGAACTGAGTTTGAGGGGTTGACAGAATTTTTAAGCGGACCAAACACGCTTGCGCTTTCTTATGATGATGCAACGGCGGCGGCTCGCACAATCAATAAAGAACTGAAAAGTATGCCGAAACTGAAGTTTAACGGAGGCGTTATATCCGGAGCCGTTTACTCCGGCGAAGACGTTGCCAAAATTGCGGAAATTCCTCCGAAAGAAGAACTTTTGTCAAAACTTCTCGGCTCGTTCAAATCGCCTATGGCGTCGTTTGCAAGAGTTATTAAAGCAATTGCCGACGAAAAATCAACTCCTGCGGCTGATGCCGTAAGCGAATAATTCTATTAAGAAAAGAGGTTAATAAAATGGGAAAATTATCTATAGATGAAATTATTGAGGCAGTACAAGAGCTGTCTGTTATTGAACTTAATGACCTTGTAAAAAAAGCAGAAGAAGTTTTTGGTGTTTCTGCCGCCGCCGGAGTAGCTGTTGTCGCCGGTCCTTCCGCTGACAAACCTGCGGAAGAAAAAACAGAGTTTGACGTTGAACTTACTGCTGTCGGAGATAAGAAAATAAATGTTATTAAAGTAGTCCGTGAAGTAACGGGTCTTGGACTTAAAGAGGCAAAAGACTTAGTTGAATCAGCTCCTAAAATTGTTAAAGAAGCGGCGACAAAAGATGATGCAAATAGCATTAAAACAAAACTTGAAGAAGTAGGCGCAAAAGTTACACTTAAATAATAATTGTTATTCCGTAAAGTCTGTCTAATACCCTGCTTTGGGTTTTAGCAGACTTAGTCTTTTCAAGGAAAGGTTGATTGTTGATGGAATTTAAAGAGCTTGCCGCAAAACGCTATTCGGTCAGACAATTCGATGAAAAACCTGTCGAACAGGAAAAAATTGATATGATTCTTGAATCCGCAAGAATTGCACCAACAGCAGCAAACCGTCAACCGCAAAAAATCAAAGTAATAACTTCTGAAGAAGAACTGAAAAAAGTAGATGTATGTACGCCATGCCGCTTTAAAGCACCATTAGTATTTTTGGTTTGTTATGATAAGTCGGAATGTTGGGGTCGCACGTTTGATTCCGCAACAAGCGGTACTGTCGATGCAAGTATAATTATTACTCATATGATGCTTCAAGCGGAAGATTTGGGCATTGGCACAACATGGGTTATGCACTTTGACCCGAAAAAAGCAGTCGAGGAATTTAATTTGCCGGAAAACTATATTCCGATTTCTTTCCTTGTCGCAGGTTATCCGGCGGTGGATGCTGTACCCGCTCCCGGACATTCTATCAGAAAGAAAATAGAGGAAATTTTATTCCTGTAAGATTCCTTTTATTCTATTTAAATATGTACTATGGAATGTTTTGTTAAATCCTTTAAAATGCGCTGAAGTACGGCATTTTAAAGGATTTTTGCTAATAAATATTTTGTTGACATGAATAATTTGTAATGTTATAATATGTATATACAGGTATTCATGAACGGAAAAAAAAAAAATAGGAGGAATTTCCATATTTAGAAAAATAGTGATAGCACTCCCTAAAGGAAAGCGTCTTGTAAGAAAATCTTATGAAGTATTCAGCTCGATTGGATATATATCAACAGAATTAGAAGAAGAATTAAAAAATGCACAAGGTAAACGACTTGAATTTACTACTGATGATAAAAGCGTAGTTTACTTACTTGCGCGTGCATCGGATATTCCGCAATATATTGATAAAAACTGGGCTGACTTAGGCGTTTCAGCTTTTGATTGTTACCGTGAATATGAGCTTGCAAATATCGCTAAAAGCGGGTCAATGCGCGGTGATAATTTTTCTTCTGATATTTTCCAAGATTTAAAACTGTGTCCAACTGCGAGGTTTTGCGTTGCAGGAAAACCTGAGCAGCTTAAAAATTATAAAAAAAGTATTGAAAGTAACGAAAAAATACTTTCTGTCGCTTCAACATGCCCACATATTGCAATGAATTATTTCACGAAAAAAGGAATGACTGTTGATATTATCACTATTGCAGGTTCTTCTGAAATAATGCCAAGATATGCCGAAGTAGACGCCATTTTTGATATTGTCGAAACAGGTAGCGCACTCTCTGAAAACGGGCTCGTTATTTTTGAAGAGGCATATAAGATTGAAACAAAAATCCTTGCAAGCAAGGCGGCAATAAAGTATGACCAAAATGTTTTAAGAATGATTGAAAGGCTACGGGAAGTATATGCTTAAAAAGTTTTTTTCACCTGGTGAGCTTATAAAAAAGTTAGCAGAAAGAAGAAGTGAAACAGATAAAACAGTAAATTCAGCCGTATCAGATATTCTTGAAGATGTTCGCAAAAATGGTGATGCGGCTGTACGCAAATATGCAGAAAAATTTGACGGTTTTAACAGCAAAAATTTAAAAG
>JAISHX010000212.1 GCA_031262335.1 Clostridiales bacterium | reverse complement strand
CTAAATGAACTTGCCGCTGATGTCGCGCTTTTAATATTGATATTTATATCGGCGGCAATTGATACAGTACCGCCTTTCCGAATGAGAACAACCGCCGCCGCTCCGCCGACAATAACAGCTGCGGCTCCTCCGATAAGCGCAAATAAAAGCCATTTCGGGAATTTTTCCGTCTGCTGTTCCGGTACCTGCGTAATTGAGGGAGCAATCGTTGTTAAAGATGGTACAGCGGTTGGAACAGAAGTTGCCTGCATGGGAATAATTTTCAATTGGACGGGCGCAACACTTTCTCTTGTAAAATTTTTGTGTTCGATTGTTGCGGAAAAGGTATAATCGCCTTCCGGTAGTGGTATATCCGCAGAATATTTGTCGCCGTCAAATGCGGCGGAATATTCTGACATATTTCCCGACGCATCTGTAATGTTGAAATACGCGCCTGTAACATTTTGATAAATTGCCGTGTCTGTAACAATGCCCGCATTGTCGGCAAGAAAACATTCAAGCACTACATTTCCCACAGTATTACTTGCTATGTTTTCTTGGACTTTGAGCGCGTAATCATAAATCAGTTGAATTTCATATTTTACGCCCGTTTCACCGACAAAAACAATTTTCCACTTGCCTTTTTCCGGCTGAACTAACTGCGCTGTTACATAGGACTGACTTTTTGTAACAAGAACTTTGTTTGCATCTGTTGTTACATCTGTTCCTGTCTGGTCAAAAACCTGAACATTAACATTTGCGGCAGATAAAATATTAAAATTGGCAAGTGAAACATATGAATCGGGAATTTCTACATAGACTTCCTGTTCCGCTCCCGTAAAATTCCCTTGTGCGATTGACGCTCCTGACATCTTGTTTATAAAGTCGTTGTAAATCCCGCCGATAACAACCGAATTAAGCTCGTCAACACTTGAAAGCTCATAGCTTTTCGCGTCTGTCTTTTCGGAAATTTCAGAGATTGAATCTTGTGACATTGAGCCGTCTACATTCAAGCCGATTGTATAAACCGGAATATCCAACGACTCGCAACGCTCTATAACATACTGACGTTCTGTTTCAAGTTCCTGAACAGTACGTTCGGGAATGTCGTTCCCGTCTGTAAGCAAAACAATAAATTGTCTGTTGCCTATATCATTTGTTTCAAGCATACTAAGAGCACGCGCAATTGCACGCGGAGAATCGGTTTTATTTCCGTCACGAACATAATTTTGCTTTAGCTCCGATTTTATACGGTCTATAAAATCTTGCTGAGAAATTTCCGCAAGCGGCATAACAGTCCGTATTTCACCGTCAAAAAATACAGCCCCGTACCGCGCGGACGACTTATCAAGCTGGTCAAGAAGAACAGTCGCACAATCAACAACAAGTTTTTCGGGGTCGGCATTTACCATTGAGCCACTGCAATCAATAGCTATAACAACATCGACACCTGCGTCCGCTGAAAATACCGCGTTACCTGATAAAAAAAAACAAAATAAAACAACAGCAAAAAAAGACATTTTTTTCATTTTAAATTTCACGCCTCCAATCATCTACAATATGTATACGTTCTTGGAACTAAATTTCTTATACTTTGCGAAAATTCTTTCAATCTAAGAAATGCTTTTCTAAAATTATAACAATTTTTTTTATTCATTGCAACCCGCAAAAAAATTTTATCGAAAAATAAAAAGCCGCAGTGCGGCTTTTTATTTTTTATTTCTCGTTTTCATCTACCCAATGTTTGGCATCAGAAACCGCCCTGTCAGACGGACGAGTTGTATTTTCTTTACCGATACGCGCGGCATCTTCTGCAAGCGCAAGCGTATCAAATTCTTTTCCTTTTGATGACATAAAAACATCTCTCCCTTCGGAATGTAGTGCATATAGTATTATCGCGGAAGAAAAGTTTTATACTAGATAAAAAAGTCTTTAATCGCAATGTTTCAATCCAGCGGATATCGAACGGGCACGCTATTGGTTTCATCAAGCGTTTTAAGATTGTCGCAGACAGGTTATACGCCTGTTGCCACCCCTCATAATTATCGTTTTAAAAGCCTTTCAAACGCTTTCATTATTGCGTCAGTTCCACCCCATGCAACTCTAACATCATCAGGATTAAGAACCCTACAATGGTGAGTAAGCATGTTTTCTTGAACCCGCCATCCATTGACATCAGCAAGATTATTCCAAAATACATTCCCACCCATTGTTGGAAACGGAATGTTGGGCATGTAGGGTAAGCTTGCCCCATCCATTGTTGGAAACGAAATTTTGGGCATGGAGAGTAAGCTTGCCCCACCGTTTAAAAGTTGTAACCCCTTGGTCAGAACGTTTATATCCATATCTTTATTACTCCCTCCTAGTTTTTCAGCTTCTTTTTAAAACAGATTACTTGCTTACTTCACAACAATAGACCTCTTTCGTAACCAATAGCATATTCATTCGATATCCGCTGGATTGAAACATTGCGATTAAGAGCCTATCCAACAATAACCATACCCTATGGAAGTATGTCCTATATTCCCGCAATTATTCCAACGCTATCAGTAAAATATCTTCAATTTTTAATTCCTTGATTTCTTCGTATTTCCCCATTTCTTAATCACCTGTAGGTTGTTATATCATACCTTCATAGGTTTAGAAAGGGGTATACTGTCAAATGCCCAAAAGTCCAAGTTTTTGTTTTTCGGTATCCATCGCGCGTGTTAATGAATATATCTGCACTTGCTGAAGGATATTTGCCTTTTGGAAATTCATTGCGGCAAGACCCATATCAGCGTCGGCAAGTCTGCTGTTTGCGGCAGCCAAATTTATTGACGTAGTTTCACCTGAAGAAATCACATGGTCAAGAACATTTGATTGCGCTCCGATTTTTGAGCGAGATGCCGAAACACGGCTTATAGCCTCATCAATAACGGAAATATCAAACTTCCCTGTAACATCAAAACCTTCCAGCCCAAGACCCGAAAGAGTTGCATCCTCAATTGAAATTTTTGTACCGTTTCCGGAAGGATTGTCGGCAGTATTTGCCGACATAAAGTTACCGTCAAGCAGTTTGATTTTATTAAACTCGGTTGATTTTGCGGCAGTGTTTATCTCCTGAAGAAGCTGGCTGACTTCCTCCTGAATAAGTCCTTTGTCCTCATCGGTATAAATACCGTTTGATGCTTGGACGGCAAGCTCCCTCACGCGTAACAGGGCGTCGTTCATTACAGAAAGTCCGCCTTCGGCTGTTCTCATTAGATTTTGCATATCACGGGCATTATTTGTGCCTGTATCATAGCCGTTTATTTGAGAAACAAGCTTTTCGCTTATTGCAAGCCCCGACGCGTCGTTCGCGGCGGAATTTATCCGTCTGCCTGATGATAATTGTGTTGCGGCACTTTTGTATAATTGATTTACACTCATATCATACGCACTCATTTTTTATTCCTCCTTTCAACAAATCCCATATAGTCGTTAACCTAAAAAGTGAACAGACTATATTTACAAAATTCAGTTGTAATATATATCGTCTGTTTGAGATGAAAAAATTAGCAGTTATTTCCCTGCGACGTTTATTTCTGAAATAAAAAGCGAAGGACTTGAAATTTCCCGCTGTTTCACCTTTCCATTATCGCCCTAAGCTCCATCATGTTTTTTCGTTTAATACGCGCTTTGACTTCTTTATCATCATAATGGAACTGCAGGTTTACGTAATCGTCGTACCTGATATTGGCTCTTGCAATTTCGTCAAGGTTATCAAGCTTTATTTTGTCAATTGAATAAGTCAGCCAACTTGAACAGATATAGAGATTTTTGTCCGATAAGACTATCGGAGATACTATGCTCGTACCCGGTAAACCGCACACATAACAGCCGACATAATAAAATGTTGGGAAAGTCATTTTATCGGTCATAAATATGTAAAACAGTAATTTTAAGATGTAACAAACAGCCCATAAAATAATAAAAAATTTAACATAATTTAGCTTTGATTTAGTCGAATAATTCTTATACGACGGGTTTGCAGAAGTGAATTTATAAAGATAATAAAAAGATATAATAACTAAGCTCATACACATATCCGTACTGATATCTCCGATAAGCAGTATAGCAAATTTAAGCCTGCCTATGTCGCCGAGTATGAATCTGATTATAATCACAGTTAGTCCCGGCACAGCCAAAAGAGCAGTAAGAAGAGTCAGTCTCAGAATGTATTTTCTTGTGTTTTTCGATTTTTCAGTCATAACGCAACCCCCCATAATTTAGTTACAATATATATATACTTTCTTTGAGGTGAAACAAATCCTGCGACGTTTATTTCCGAAATAAACAGCGGAGGACTTGTTTCACCTTTCCATTATCGCCCTAAGCTCCATCATGTCTGTTCGTTTAATACGCGCTTTGACTTCTTTATCATCATAATGAAACTGCAGGTTTACGTAATAGTAAGGTCCGATATTGGTTCTTGCAATTTCGTCAAGATTATCAAGCTTTATTTTGTCAATTGAATAAGTTAGCCCACTTGAACCGATATAGATATTTTTGTCCGATAACATTATCAAATTTCTAAACAGTAAATCGCACGCCAAAGCGCAGGGATAACAAATTAGTATCGAGGGAAGAAATAGATTGTTCTTACTAAATATGTAAATCAGTAATTTTATGATGTAATGAACAGCCCCCACAATAATAAAAAATTTAGCATTATTTAACTTTGATTTAGTCCAATAATTCTTATACGACGGGTTTGCAGAAGTGAATTTATAAAGATAATAAAAAGATATAATAACTAAGCCCAAAAATATATCCGCAAAGCTATCTCCGATAAGCAGTATAGCAAATTTAATCCAGCCTATGTCGCCGCGTATGAATCTGATTATAATTACAGTTAGACCCGGCACAGCCAAAAGAGCAGTAAGAATAGTCATTCTCAGAATGTATTTTCTTGTGTTTTTCGATTTTTCAGTCATAACGCAACCCCCCATAATTTAGTTATAAATAAAGTATATTACAAAATATACTATCCGTCAAGAGCCAATTTTCCATCTAACTTATCCTTTCTCTATATTCTTGACAAATAAATCCTAAAGGCACAATTATAGTCTGTTAACTTAAAAAGTTAACAGACTATGGTTACAAAATTCAGTTACAATATATATACTTTCTTTGAGATGGAAAAGTTTTAGCAGTTATTCTCCTGCGACGTTTATTTCCGAAATAAAAAGCGGAGGACTTGAAATTCCTTCCTTTGTAAGAGTGCAAACACCGACTTCAATAATGTTTTTAAGCAAGTCAAAAAAATTTCCGGCTACTGTAATTTGCTCTACAGGCGTAGTTTTTTTGCCGTTTTCAATAAGGAATCCTGATGCGGACAAAGAAAAATCTCCGCTTGTCGGGTTCGCTCCGGAATGAAGTCCCTGTACACTTGTTATATATAAACCATCTTTTGCCGATTCAAAAAGCTCCGGCAAGGTTTTTGTTCCTTCAGCAATATAAAAATTTGTCGGTGCAATAAAAATTTGCCCGTTAGCATCTCTGAATCCGTTGCCGGTCGGCGCAACGCCGTCATTTGCGGCGGTTTTCAGACTGTGCATAAATGTTTTGAAAACACCGTTTTCGATAATAGTTTTGTTTTTACACGCGACACCTTCTCCGTCGAACGGCGTACTTCCGGAACGGTAATCAAGCAGAGCATCATCACGCAATGTTACAATACTGCTTGCGACAGTTTCGCCGAGTTTGCCTGCAAGGAGCGAAAATCCTTTTTGCGCATTCTTCGCCGAAAATACACTGAAAAAAGTGCTTAAAAAATCTCCCGCAACTGTTTCGTCCAATACAACTTTGTATCTTCCGCTCTTTACACTTTTTGCTCCGAGGTAGCTGATTGCTCGTTCCGCCGCTTCTTCCCCGAATTTTTCAGCCTCAAATTTTTCCAATGTAATTCCGTACCAAACGTTGTTGTAACCGTTTTTTGTACTTGATTCGTCTGCAGCACGCGGCTCAACGTATGCAAGAGCTTCGCAGGATTTTTTGGACAAGGCAAGCCCAAGCGAATTTGCAATATACACTTCGCCTGTTTCGGTGGCTATACAGCAACGGTCAATCGCTTGAATCTTTTTATCGTACTTTTTGGCGCTACGGTTTAAGGCATTTGCAATCTCCAATTGCTTTTTTTGAGAGTAATCGTCAATTGATTCATCGTATGTTTTAACCGACGGATAAGACTCGCTGCCGGCAAAAATAGGAGTAATATCTTTGTCCTCAACAATACCCGCATTCTGTGATGCCGATTCAACAAGAAAAGGTACTGAATCGGCTGTAATTTCTTGTGACGACGCACAACCCATTTTTCCGTTAAACGTGCCGCGGAACAGCGCGTCCGCCGTTTCCGCTATGGAACATTCAATTACTTCGTCGTTTGCAAGCACCACAGCAGAAGATTTGATTTGCTTTATATAAACTTCCCAGTCGGAAAATCCTTTTTTCTTTGCCGCGCTGAACAATTCCGTTTTAAAATTTTCAAATTTGCTCATGTTAATCCCTGCCTCCTACCGTAAGTTCTTTTACGCGTATCATTGGCTGTCCTACATTTGTCGGTACACTTCCCGAAACAGAACCGCACATTCCCGTTTCTTGTGCTAAATTATCGGCAACACGGTCAATGTTAAGCAAAACCTGCTCACCTTTACCGATTAAAGATGCTCCGCGTACAGGTTCGGCAATTTTTCCCCCGCGAATCATATATGC
>JAISHX010000019.1 GCA_031262335.1 Clostridiales bacterium | reverse complement strand
AATATGTTCCGGAACGTAACGACTATATGAATTCAACATATTTTGATGAAATTTATCATCCTCGCACAGCATATGAGTATTTGCACGGACTTAGGGTTTATGAATGGACGCATCCTCCTTTTGGAAAATGGCTGATTTCGTTAGGTATTTCTGCTTATGGAATGACACCGTTCGGTTGGCGTTTTGTTGGCGTTTTGTTCGGTGTATTTATGATTCCGGCAATATATTTCTTTGCAAAATTTTTGTTCAAAAAAAATGTTCTGTCGGCGGCTGTTTGTACAATGTTTACTTTTGATTTTATGCACTACGCACAATCAAGACTTGCTACAGTTGACACATATATTACTTTTTTTGTAATTCTTATGTATATGTTCATGTTTAAATATATAACAACGAATTATAATGACAAAAACCAAGAAAAAGATTTCAGGAAAAATCTTATTTGGTTGGCTTTATCCGGCATAAGTATGGGGCTTGGAGTTGCCTCAAAGTGGCCGGGTGTTTATGCCGGAATCGGACTTGCCGTAATATTTTTCACGTTTGTCGGAGTGCGTTTTTTAGAATTTATCGGTATAAAAAATAAAGCTCCTAAAAAAATGAGTGCAGACGAAAGATTTATAAAAGATAATTTCAAACAAATGACGCTAAAAACTTTTGCGGCATGTGTTGTATTTTTTGTAATTATTCCTATCGGAATTTATTTGGCATCATACGCACTCGTTTTTGAGTCTTACGCAAAATACTATGACGGATATGACTATAATTTTATTGAAATAGTGCTGAAGAATCAAGAAGCAATGTACAATTATCACTCAAGTCTCGAATCCAGTCACCCGTATTCAGCGGCATGGTGGCAGTGGCCGTTTAATATGCGCCCAATGTTTTATTATTCAGCAGAAACTCTCGACAAATTGAAACAAGGAATATCTTCATTCGGTAATCCAATCGTGTGGTTTTGCGGGTTTTTTGCCGCGCTTTATTGTGCTTTCAAAGCAGTTAAGAAAAAATCGTCAACAGCAGCTTTTATATTCGTTGGATATATAGCGCAATATCTGCCTTGGATATTAGTTTCGCGTACAACATATGCGTATCACTATTTTCCGTGCGTACCGTTCCTTGTACTTGCCCTTGGTGAAGCATTTAAAGACATAGCTTCAATTATACGACATTCAACATCAAACAAGGCTGTTTTCGGTAAAAATTTCGGCGGATTTGTTATTCCTTATACCCCCGTTGTTGTTTTTTCAATAGTTGCGGTGATTCTTTTCTTTGTTTTTTTACCTGTACTTACAGGAACTCCAATTCCGTATGAATATGCAGAAAAATTACGCTGGATGAAAGGTTGGCAACTTGTTATATAGTTTTTTGTTTAAAGGAGTGATTTTATGATTTCGGTGGTTGTTCCCGTTTTCAATGAAGAAGATGTAATCCATGAATCATATAAAAGATTAACAGAGGTAATGGGTTCTCAGCCTGACGATTATGAGCTTTTATTTGTTAATGACGGCAGTCGTGACAAAACAGAAGAAATAATAAAAGAAATATGTAAAGATGATAAACACGTTAAATTGTTAAGTTTTTCGCGTAATTTTGGTCAGCAAAGCGCTGTTACAGCGGGGATTGATTATGCAAAAGGCGATGCGGTTGTTTTAATTGACGCCGATTTGCAAGACCCGCCAAGTGTTATTCCGGATATGGTTCGTGAGTGGAAAGCAGGCTACGATGTTGTTTACGGAAAAAGGGCAAAAAGAAAAGGTGAAACCGCTTTTAAAAAAATTACATCAAAATTGTATTACAGATTTTTGGCAAGTCTTACAAATGTTGATATTCCAATCGACACAGGCGACTTTAGACTTATGGACAGAAAAGTATGCGAAGCTCTTAAAAGCATGACGGAACGTAACCGCTATATGCGAGGACTTGTCAGTTGGGTTGGTTTTAAGCAAAAAGGCGTGGAATTTTTGCGTGAAGAACGTTTTGCAGGCGAAACAAAATATCCGTTTAAGAAAATGGTGAAACTTGCTGTTGACGGAATAACCGCATTTTCTTATAAGCCGCTTAAACTTGCAACCGGACTTGGATTTTTCATGGCGGCATGCAGTTTTATTTATCTTTTGGTGATAATTTTCCAAAGAGTTTTTACAAATACAACAGTTGCCGGTTGGGCATCAACAATAGCGATTCTGCTTTTTACGCAAGGACTTGTCTTACTTATGCTTGGCATAATAGGCGAATACATCGGCAGAGTTTTTGAAGAAATAAAAGGAAGACCTATTTATATTGTTAAAGAGTTTATCGAATAATACCCCATAAAGCAAATCAGGGGGAAGAGGTGACTAATGGTAGTGCTTGAACAAGAAACACTTCTTTCGGTTGAAAAGCCGGCGCGTTATATCGGACGTGAAGTAAACAGTATAATTAAAGATATTGAAAAAGTTGATATACACTTTGGATTTTGCTTTCCGGACTTATATGAAATAGGTATGAGCTGCCTTGGGCTTTATATACTATACTATCTTATTAATAATCGTGAAGACTCATATTGTGAACGTTTTTTTGCTCCTGCTCATGATATGGAGCAAATTATGAAACAACAAAATTTGCCTCTCTTTTCTTTAGAAACAAAAACCGAAATGAGTAGTTTTGATATTCTCGGTTTTACGTTGCAATACGAAATGTGCTACACAACAGTATTGAATATGCTTGCGCTTGGAAGGGTTCCGGCATTTGCAAGGGATAGGGGAGAAGATGCTCCGATTGTTTGTGCCGGAGGTCCTTGTGCTTATAATCCTGCCCCTATTGAGGAATTTTTCGACTTTTTTTATATAGGCGAAGGCGAAGTTAATCTTGACGCTGTACTTGATATTTTTGCCGAAAATAAAAAGCAAG
>JAISHX010000113.1 GCA_031262335.1 Clostridiales bacterium | reverse complement strand
GTTAAAATTTGTAAGTAAAGAGGTGGTGGATTAATGAATGAGCGTGTTAAAGTTGCGTGGAGTAACGCCAGAGAGCGTTGGGGCGCGATTGAGAAAAAACAAAAAATTCAAATAGGCGTAATTGCCGGTCTTATTTTAATCTCAATCATAGTCGCTGTATTTCTTTTAACACGTACTAAATATGAAAAGTTGCCGCTGCCGGATATTACAACGCTTACAAACACAGAAGCAGCCCTTAGCGCCAACAGCATCCCGTATAAAAGAATGGATACGGGATATGGTCTTCTTATTCCCGAAAAATATATGAACGACGCCAAAAGCGTCGTTATAACGTCGGGTGCGCCAAGCGTTGAAGAATTTAAGTTTAGTGATGCGTTAGACAGTTTTTCGATGTCAACAACCGGTACGGTCGTCGATGAAACGTTAAAGCGAGTCCAAGAGTCCAATGTGAAGCAGCAAATAATACGCATAAATGGTGTAACAGCCGTTGAATTGTCAGTAGATTTGCCCAAAAGCACTAACTATTTTGAAAATGCCGAAGGAATAGGTAAAGCATCAGCGCAAGTCGGAACAAGCCGCACATTCGGAAGGCAAGAAGGCGAAATGATTGCCAGTATTGTTGCGGCGAGCTTTAAGCATTTGAGCAAAGAGAACGTCTATGTAACCGATACTCAAGGTAACGTACTGTATGCGGGTGTCGATTCTGAGAACTATCAGGATGAGCAGATGGCGCAGCTTGAGTATATTAACGTAGTCAAAAATGAGAAAACACGCGCGATTCAGCAGCTTCTTGCCCTTACAGCAGATGATGTTAATGTTGTTTTCAATCCTGATATTGACTTTACGGAAAGCGCACGCGAATCTGTCACAGTCACGAATCCGGTTGACGGCGGCGGAGATACAGGGCTTGTTGACCACGAATCGTCCGAACAATCACAAGGCTCAAATACTAATCCTCAGGCAGAACCCGGAGTTCAGGCAAATAACAACGAAGTTCCGGATTATCAGGTTGAAGATGAAACAAATTCAAGCGTTTCACAAAAAAATAAAGATACTCAATATTTGTATAATTCCGAAAAAGTAACGTCTTCCCAAAACGGCTATGGTAAAATAAATCCCGAAACGTCAAGTATTGCCGTTATTCGTGTGCGTAACAAAGTTTACAACGAAACAACAATAACACCTGAAACTTTGGGCGGACTTACATGGGCGCAGTTTAAAGAGGCAAACAGTAATTCCTCAACTATTGAAAATGAAGAAGGTATTGTCGAAAATGTACGTCTTGCCGCAAACCTTGCGAACAATGCAAATGTTTCGGTTATAACTTACGAACGCCCGGTATTTGTCGACGGACAAGTTAAACCTGTTCCATGGCAGACAATCGCAATGCTTGTCATTCTTGGCATACTTCTTATACTTCTCACTTACGGTATTATCAAGAAAACACAGCCCGACGAAATTACGGAAGTCGAGCCGGAGCTTACTGTCGAAGATATGCTTGTCAGTTCGCAGCTTGATGAGGAGAAAGAGGCGCAACAGAAAGAAATGGACAAATTGCGTGAAATCGAGTTTGCTGAAGATTCTGAAATTAAAAAACTTATTTCCAAGTTTATCGACGACAAGCCGGAAGCAGTTGCACAGCTGCTTAGGAATTGGATAAACGAGGATTGGGAATAGACTCCTCGTTTTGAATAGCAAAGAGGAGTCACACGAAAGGAGTGAGCGGTGTTGGCAGAAACGGCAACAGCATTTACCGATATAGACGGACTCGCAGGCAAGGAAAAAGCCGCTATTTTGCTTATTACTATGGGGCCCGAAAAGTCGGCGCAAGTTTTTAAGCACCTCAAAGAAGAAGAAATAGAATCGCTTACTCTTGAGATAGCTAATACATCTATTGTTTCGCCGGAAACAAAAGAAGCGGTTCTTCAGGAATTTTATCAGATTTGTATTGCACAGCAGTACATTACCGAAGGCGGCATAGCCTACGCAAAACAAATACTCGAAAAAGCACTTGGCGAAACAAAAGCTTTCGAGGTTATCAGCAAACTTACAGTTTCACTCAAAGCGCGTCCGTTCGAGTTTATACGCAAAACAGACGCGTCACAGTTGCTTAACTTTATTCAAAACGAACATCCTCAAATTATTGCTCTTATTCTTTCGTATCTTAAACCTCAGCAGGCAGGGCAGGTTATTGTCGAGCTTACACCCGAAAAACAGGCGGATGTTGCAAAGAGAATTGCTAAGATGGACAGAACAAGTCCCGATGTCATTAAGGAGGTTGAAAAAGCGTTGGAGAAGAAACTTTCTGCTCTTATGCTTGAGGACTACACAACTGTCGGCGGTGTCGATTCTGTTGTTGATATTCTTAATGTCGTTGACAGAGCAACAGAGAAAAACATTATGGAAACTCTTGAAATTGACGATGTTGAACTTGCGGAAGAAATTCGGCGCAAAATGTTCGTATTTGAGGACATTGCAAGCCTTACAGGCAGAGATATTCAGAATATCCTGCGTCAAACAGGCGATTTCGACGACCGCGACCTTGCAATTGCACTCAAAGGTTCCAATGAAAATGTTCAGGAAATTATATTTACTAACGTTTCAAAACGTAAAGCCGGCATGTTAAGAGAAGAAATGGAGTATCTTGGACCAATCCGGCGTTCCGACGTTGAGGACGCACAGCAGAAAATTGTCAATGTTGTAAGGAAGTTGCAGGATTCGGGCGAGATTGTTATTGCCCGCGGCGGCGGAGATGAGATAATTGTCTAAAATTTATAAGGCGGCACAGGTTAAACTTGCGAATGAGCCTACCGTTTTGAAAACTCCGACAAAAGAATACTATACGGAAACTATTCCTGAAATAAAAGAATCTGAAATTATTCCGGAACAAGTTGAGGAGATTACGGAAGATGAGTCTGAGGTTGCCGAAGAAATTATAGCTCTTGCAAAAATTGAGGCAAAAGATATTTTGGAAGATGCCGAATTTAAAGCAGAGGACACAATTTCACGGGCAAATGCCCGTGCGGAAATGTTGCTTTCAAATGCCCGTATTGAGGCGGAAAGTATTATCGAAGAGTTCAAACAAGACGGCTATAATCAGGGTTATCAGGAAGGCATGTCAGAGGTTGACGACCTAAAGCGTGCCGCTGAAGCAGAGATTGAAGACGCAAAAGCTGAAAGACAAAAAATACTTGCGGAAATTGAGCCTGATACGGTGCGAGTTATTTGTGAATCAGTACAAAAAATACTTAATACAGAGTTGGTTTTGAACCCGAATATAATAGTTTGGTTGATTCGTAAAGGATTATCAGAATCAAGTACGTCCGGATTGGTTAAAATTCATGTTTCAAAAGAAGATTACGATGAGGCAGTTGCGGGCAAAGACCAAATTTTGCCTAAAGTTGCGGGCGGAGCGGATGTTGAGTTTATTCGCGATTTTGCGCTTGGAAGCGGTGATTGCATAATCGAAACGCCGTACGGAAACGTGGATTGTAGTATTGATACGCAATATGCGGAATTAAAACACAACTTGTTTTATATTTTGGGGCATAACAAATGAGTATTGATATAAAAAAATATCTTTACGCGTCTGACAAACTCCTTGTAAAAAAATTAGGACGCGTAACACAAGTCGTAGGACTTACGATTGAATCAACCGGTCCGGCAGTTAAAATAGGAGAAACTTGCCTTATTCGTGCAAACAAGTATGATAAGCCTGTTTTATCCGAGGTTGTAGGTTTCCGTGAAGGCGCGGTTCTGCTGTTTCCTTTAGGAAACATGGAAGGTGTCGGTCCCGGCAGTATTGTTGAAGCAACAGGCGCACCGCTCCAAATCAAGGTTTCGGATGCTCTTTTAGGCAGTGTGCTGAACGGCATCGGAGAGCCGATGGACGGTAACGGTGATTTGCCTGACGGGGAAGGTTTTTCGACGTTCAATCCCGCGCCGAATCCGCTCCACCGCGCACGAATACATGAGCCTCTGCCGCTTGGAGTAAAAGCGATAGACGGACTTCTGACAGTCGGTAAAGGGCAAAGAATCGGCATTTTTGCCGGCTCAGGGGTTGGTAAAAGCACATTGATGGGCATGATTGCAAGAAATGCAAGAGCAGAAGTCAATGTTATTGCATTGATTGGTGAACGCGGCAGAGAAGTCAGAGAATTTATCGAGAAAGACTTAGGTAAAGAAGGCTTAAAGCGTTCCGTAATAGTCATTGCAACGTCTGACCAGCCTGCGTTAGTCAGAGTAAAAGCAGCGGAAGTCGGCACGGCAATAGCGGAATATTTCCGTAGCAAAGGCAAAAGCGTAATGCTTATGATGGATTCGCTGACAAGGTTTGCGATGGCACAAAGAGAAGTCGGACTTGCAACAGGAGAACCGCCTGTTTCACGCGGATATACGCCGAGCGTTTTTGCGGCTATGCCGAAATTACTTGAACGTGCCGGAAACGACAAAAAAGGCTCCATAACCGGAATGTATACCGTTCTTGTTGACGGCGACGACCTTACAGAGCTTGTTACCGATACCGCACGCGGTATTCTTGACGGTCATATTGTTCTGAATCGTAAAATCGCTAACAGAAACCATTATCCGGCAATAGATGTTCTCGCAAGTGTTTCCCGCGTTATGGGTGACGTTGTTACACCGGAACACAGCGGCGCGGCAAATAAATTGAAAAAAACAATGGCAAATTACGCCGATGCGGAAGACCTTATAAACATTGGCGCATACACAAAAGGCAGCAGTGCGGATATTGATTACGCAATAGAAAAACATTCTGCAATCGAAGAATTTCTTGTTCAGGGCGTTTCGGAAAAAGTCAGTTTCGGCGAAACAGTTTCACAGTTGCGCGAAATTGTCGGTGTGTAAATTAACACACGGCGAGGCGGTGAATGACAATTGGCTAAGTTTGTTTTCCGTATGGCAAGTTTCTTAAACCTAAAAGAAAAACTTGAGGAGCAAAAAAAACTTGAATACGGTACGGCACTTGCCGCACTTGAGGCGGAACGTATGAAACTTGCCGAACTTGAAGGCGAGCTTTCCGAAAAATTATCAGAATTTTCCCAAATGGTTAAGATAAAAATAGAGCCGGATAAGTTTGCTCTTTATAATATGTATATTGAATTGCTGAAACAGCGCATTGTTCAGCAAAAAACAGAAGTAAAAAAAGCGGAAGAGTTCGCGGAACAGAAAAGACTTATTCTTGTCGAAGCTATGCGCGAACGTAAATCTTTGGAGATTATTAAAGAAAAAGACTATGATATTTTTAAAGAAGAAGAAAAACGCCGTGAACAGCGTTTTGTCGATGAAATAGTGAGTTATAGATATTCTGACGGAGAGGCGGGCGGAAATGGCGGCACAAACAGTTAAAAAACCTAAGGAAACTGCGCCGGTAGCAGAACCGGCAGCACCGGAGCTTACCCCTCAGCAGGAATTGGCGGAGCGCAAGCGGCAGCAGAAAGAAGAAAAACAAAAAGAGAAAGACGCAAAAAAAAGAGAAAAAGGGCTTTCAAAAAAAGGGAAAAAGAACAAATCGGGCAAAGGCAAAACTTTTGCCTTAATACTTGTGATTCTTGTTGTCCTTGCTTTGGGCGGTTTAGCCGCTATACTTGTTCTTAATCCTCTTGGTATTCGGGACAAATATATGTCTCCGGTCGTGAATGTGATAAACAAAGTGCCTTTTCTTAGTAATGTTATCAAAATTGAAGAGCCGCCGGCACCGACTGAAACACCTGATGAACTTAGGGCAAAAGTAGATTCACTTCAAACTCAGCTTGACAGCAGCCAAAATCAGGTTGAGGAACTTCAAAAGGAATCAGATGAAAAAGAAACAGAATTAGAAAATTTGCGCAATTTGGAATCACAGTATACAGACTTTAATAATATGAAAGAAGAATTTTATAAAGAAGTTGCGTATAAAGACCCTGCGACAACCGAAAAATATCTCAAAGGTGCAGACCCTGATTTGATGAAAGAAATTGCAACAGAAATATCAACAACGAATTTGAGGGAAACAGAAGTAAAACAGTATCTTGAAGTTTTGAGTACGCTTGACGCGGCTAAATCTGCCGCCGCTCTTGAACTTCTGATTCCGACAGATATGGAGTTGGTAATTTTAATCCTTGAGTCGGTAGACACGGAAACAAGTTCCGCGATTTTATCCGAAATGAAGGACGAAAACCGCGCCTCATGTATACGTCAGATGCGCCCCTCAGGATTTTAATTATAAAAAAAATAAGAGCCTTGGCTCTTAAAAACAGGCAGGTGATGTTAATGAAACTTTCGGAGTTGTATTTTGCAAATTACCTGAACGCGCCGTCAGTAACGTCAAATGTTTCGGGCAAGCAGAATACTGCGTCTGCAATCACGGAAGGGAAAAGTTTCCGGGATTCTATCCGCGAAACGGGTTACGAAAAACCGGTTGAAAAAACCGAGTACACACCAAAAGAAAACTCAGTTGAACGCGAACAAAAAACCGACACAAAAGAACCAAAAAAAATTGATAAACCGGACAAAACAGATGAAAAATCTAAAAACGAAACAATCTCCGAAAAAACAAACGACAAGGAAACTACAGAAACAAATAAAGAAGATACTGCTCCGGCAGAGGAAACAGCGGCAACAGAACAAACTTCCGAAAAGCCCGCAAAAGGCGAGGAAACTCTGACTGAGGAAGAAAAAGCTGTTGCGGAACAAATTGCGGCTGCATTGGGCGTTACTCCCGAGGAAGTTGCGGCTGTACTTCTTAGTCTTGGTATAAAACCGCAGGAACTGAAACAACCCGAAAAGCTTACGGAGTTTATGCAAAAAATTACGGGAGCACAATCTCCGGCAATGTTGCTTACGATGCCTAATATGAAAGAAGCATTTAAGGCGGTAAAACAGATTGTGGAAAATTTTAATCCCGAACAGACAGAAGGTCAGCAAGTAAACGTTGCCGAACAATCAACCCCAATCACCGATAACACGGGTAAACAACAGCCCCGAAATTCCGAAAACGCGAATGACGACAGCGCAAATATTACGCCGACAACAGAAACACAGACGGCAGTTGCTGATTCGGCGGAAGTTTCTTTCGCGAAAGTAGCGGAAGGGCAGGGGATACAAGCGTCTGCTGTTCAGGCTGCAAAAACCGCATCACAAGCACAAGTTATTAAACCGGAAGATGCCGCCGCCCTGCTGAAAGAAAACAATGCGGCAGTAAACGCCGGCACTGCGGTTTCGGGAACAGATTCTCCTCAAACAGTTCAAACATCAGCCGTTAAAGCAGAATCAATGCGAAATATAAACACTCAGGATGTTATAAACCAAATTGTCGATAAAATGAAAATAGAAGTCAAAGCCGATGTTACAACAGAGATAAAAATTACTTTGCGTCCGGAACATCTCGGCGATGTAACTATGAAAATTGTTACGGAAAACGGCATAGTAACCGCAATGTTTCTTGCAGAAAATGAACGCGTAAAAGCAATGATTGAGGCAGGCTTTAATGAACTTCAGCAGTCTTTGCAAGATGCGGGAGTAAACATCAATCAGCTTTCTGTTTCTGTCGGTCAGGATTCCGGCACAAATCGGCAGTCTGATGCCGAAGGCAATAACTCGTTCGGATATGGCGGAGGACAAGAAGAAGTTACTTTTGCCGAAGAAACTCAAACTGAAAAAGTAAAATCAGACGGGGATAATTCTGTTGATTACAAAATCTAAAACGGAATGGTGATTTAAAATGGCTGAAACAACTTCCGCAACAGATGGTGCAATCTGGGGCAGTTATACGCCGGGTGTTGAAACAAGTCCGTTAGACAAGTATAAAGCTAAAGAAAAAACAAACGACCTTGACAAAGACGCGTTCCTGAAACTGTTAATAACACAACTCCAGTATCAGGACCCGCTGAACCCAATGGACAATCAACAGTTTGCGGCACAAATGGCGCAATTTACCGCGCTTGAGCAAATGACAAACCTAAATAATCAGGCAATAGAGTCACAGGCGTTTTCGCTTATCGGAAAAACGGTTTATGCAACAGCGCATGACGACACGACAAATTCTTCTTATGATGTTACAGGGCGTGTTGAATCTGTAAGAATGTCAGGCAGCACCGCACTTCTTGTAATAGATAAAGGCGACGGCAACGTTGTTGAAGTATCAAGCGAGAATGTTCAACAAGTGTATGAGGATTACAATGCAACAGCTTCGCAAGATTCGATAATGTCAAATATATTTACAATGCAGGCGCTTGAGCTTATAAATAAAGTTGTTCAGGCAACAACTGTCGACGAAAACGGCAATATTAAAGAATTTATCGAAGGCAAAGTTGACAGCGTAATTTTTGAGGAAGGATTGCCTGTCCTTATGATGGGCGACCAAAAAGTTGACCCGCGCCAAGTCGTCAGCGTTGGCGATGAAATACAAATTATGGGCAAAACGCTCAAAATTTTTGCGGGAACAGGCGATGAAGAAGCAGATTGGCATGAAGGCGCAATTAGCGGCATAGTCTTTGACAATAGCGAGGCACGAGTAGTTATCGACGGCACATATTCCGCCCCGATTGAAATGCTAAGTGAGTTGTCCTCCTCATTGGCAAGCGTTGGGAAAACAGGTTCCTTTGACGGTGTAAGCGGTCAGATTATCGGTGTGATAATTCGTGAAGGAAAGCCGTATTTGGCTATACAGTCAGGTGATAGTGTCGTAGAAAAAGTTTTTGGAAAAGTTACCGTGAAATAGAGGTACTGTCATGAATAAGATTGAAAATTCAAGTGTCGAATTAAAAGAAACGTACTTTCAGCGGAACAATGCACAAAAGCCGAGTGTCGAAAGCAGAACATTCTCTGATGTGTTGCACAGCGTACAATTTTCTAAGCACGCAAATACACGGCTGTCATCGCGAGATATAAATCTTTCACGCGAACAGTTGAGCCGTGTTGAAGACGGCGTTGCGCTGGCACGGAGCAAAGGTATAAGAGATTCTTTGGTTTTGGTTGATAATGTGGCGTTAATAGTAAACGTAGTGAGTGGTACTGTGATAACTGCGGCGGACAGAAAAGCCGGCGTTTTCACAAATATAGACGGAGCGGTTATTGTTTAGTTTTAAAAGCAGTAAAAGGCGGGACCTCAAAAAGGACGTCTTAACTATTCCCGAATGACAGACGGAATAATTCCCCGACGGGGACAGAATAATTCAACAGGGGGTCATTTATTATGATGCGTTCGATGTACTCCGCAGTAGCGGGGTTACGCATACATCAAACAAAGATGGACGTTATCGGCAACAATATTTCAAACGTAAACACAATAGGCTTTAAATCAGCAAGAGTAACATTTAAAGAAGTTTTCAGTCAAACTATTTCAGGCGCAACAGGTTCAACAGCACCTCAAAAGGGCGGTACAAACCCATACCAAATTGGCTTAGGCTCAACATTGCAGTCAATTGATGTACAAATGGGAAGCGGTACACCGCAAAGAACAGACGGAGCTTATGACTTGTTCATAGACGGCGAAGGATTTTTCGTGGTTTCGGACTCGTCCGGAACTTATTTCACACGCGCCGGAGCGTTCCGCTTGGACGTTGACGGGTATCTTACAGACCCGAACGGACTGTTTGTAAACGGCTGGGA
>JAISHX010000110.1 GCA_031262335.1 Clostridiales bacterium | reverse complement strand
AATGTGCATAGTTTTGGATTTAGAAAACCTGATTCCTTTTCTAACTAAACGGCTGCACCAAGTTCTAAGGGATAAATGATTGCGTTCAATGCGTTGAGTGTTTTCTTTTCTGGTAATTACATTGCTGTCGGCAATATGACGCTGATATGCAAAATTATTATCAGAATAAACTGTACTTATCTTAAAAAAGGGCTTTAATAACGCTAAAAGTTCATCAAGATATTTGTGTTCGCGAGTTTCAAAACAAAAAGCAAACGGTTCGCCCGCACTGTTCACTGCCGCAGAATGGACATCTTAGATTTATTGAAACCATAATTCCCCCCTGTATTATTTCTCTATACTTTATATTATCGGCAGAAAATATAATAAGTTTATGACATCACCCGAAGCTATGTGAAATCCCTTTCTTTTATTTTTTGTTTCTGCGCAATACGATAACAGCTCCGGTTATGAATATAGCAATAGGCAAAATTATCACAGAAAACGCGCTTATAATTGCGGAAGTAAGCTGTGACATATTCATTGTTTCGGTAGTAAGAAGGCTCTTTGGTGCAATATACGTTGAAACCGCCCCGCGTTCAGCAACCCAGTTAAACATAGAGGTGAAAAATTCAAAATTGCCGCCGCTATTTTCAAACGGGAGATACTCCGCTGTAATAACACATATTCTTGTATTGAATGTTTGTTCGCCTTCGGAATTAGACGCTGTAACGGCTGACGCAATCGTAAACGGACCATCTATATCATTTTCTTCTTTGCTTATTGATTCGGAAGCAGGGTCGACTTTACCGTAAGCTTTGTTCGTTGTTGTAAGCAGTGGAGCAACTGAAAGAGTGTCGCTTTCGTCAGCAAAAATTTCTATTCCTTGCGGAGCAAATACATAAACCGGAATATTTTTTTGTATAAGAGTTGACGTAATTTCATGTTCGGCGTAAGACGGCATTAAATATGTCGGATTAAGTGACGGCTGATAATTCGGGTCGCCCTCAATAATGAAGATATTTTGAGTGTTTACGCCGTATTCTTTAAGGACACTCTCAATATTCGGGTGCGGAAAATCCATATATCCCAATGAAAAAACAGCACGTCCGCCTTTTTTAAGATATTCGCTTATAACAGACGCCTCATCTGCGGAATAATCCTGTGACGGGGTCGTCATATAGAGAATACTTTCTCCGTCCGGAACACCTTGATTGAATATATTCCAATTCTGAACTTCAAAGTTTATATCTTCAAGAGCCGCCGCCGCTTCTTCATTCAAACCGCGTTCATTATGACCTTCAAGCACATAAACGACAGTCGTTGTATTCTGCAAAACAAATTCGATTGCGTTTGTAACTTTAGGTTCGATATTTACGGCTGACACATAAGTCTGATACGTCTGATAGTCCATTTCGTAGGTAACAAGCTCGTCCGGCGGAATAACTTTGAATTTGCTGCCGCCTTCAATAATTATGCTGTTTTGTTCCGGAACTGCCCCGTCACTGCCGTATGCGTTTGCAAACGCGGGATAAAGCGAAGGGTCTTTGTATTCAAGCTTTATTTTTGAGGAATTTTGCGCATACTGTTCCAAAACCTCTTTATAGACGGGATTTTCCTGTCCTGTTTTAAAAAGCGCGTAAATCGTGACGTTTTCGTTAAGATTGGAAAGTATCGTCTTTGTTGCATCCGAAATCGAAAACATCTTGTTTGATGATAAATCAACAGTCTTGTTAATATTTTGCGCCAAAATATTAACGGCAACAAAGGCAATAAATGCTAAAACGCCAAGTAAGAGTGAAAATGTTCCGTAGCGTGCTTTTTTGCTTTTAAGAATATTTGTAATTTTTTCGTTCTGTTCGTCCATCATTTCCACCTCCGTCTAAGTACAGCAATAATCGTGAAAACAACAAACAACGCCGAAAAAGTTACAAAAAACACAATATCAGTTAAATGAAGTATCCCGTTGCCGAAATTATATACTCGCGTATTTATTGAAACCCAAGTCAAAGCCTTATAAATTGCGCCGTCAAACAAAGTCGGTTTCATAAAGTATGCACCGACAACGCTTGCGCCAAGTACAAGCAAAGAAATTACAGCCGCCAAAATGTTTTTTGAGGCAAAATACATAAGCACAGCAAAACCGGCTATTAAAACAACGACAAAAGTAATCGACGCAACTCTGCTTATCGGGGCGGACGCCGCCATAGCATCAATAAGCAGAAACGATAAAAGTGTTATTACGGAAATAATTGCAGACGCAACCTGACTTTGTGTCAAAGATGAAATAAACATTCCGACCGAAATATAACACGCGCCAAGCAGCCAATATCCCAAATACGAAGAAAATACCGACGCAACCGCAATATTCCCGTAAAACGATATTATAATCGGGAAAATAACCGTAAAAATTAACGCCGCCGAATACAACGCATATGCGGCAAAAAATTTACCTATAACAATTTTCCAAGGTTTTATCGGCGATGTAAAAAGTAGCTGGTCTGTTTTTTGCCTTGCTTCTTCCGCAAACAGGCGCATTGTAACAACAGGTACCAACAGGAGCATTACAAGCACATTATTACTCATTGCTCCGGCATAATCCGTTATTCCGTTTGAGATGTTAATAAGCCAAAAACATATGCCTGAAAACAGAATATAAACCCCAAAGTAAATATATCCTGTTGCCGCTCTAAAATACCCCGCAAATTCTTTCTTGAAAACAGCACTCAAGCAACAGCACCTCCCGTAATCTGAAGGAACACGTCCTCAAGCGATAAATCGACAGGTTTCATTTGTAAAATCGGTATTCCCGCTTCTGACATAAGTCCGAACAAAACTTCTCTGACATCAGCGTTACCTGCTCCGCTTACTTCAAAATCAACGGTTTCGTTCTCTTTTATTCCAATGAATGAGGCTTCCTTTACAAACTCACATTCAGTTAAAATTTTCTGCACTTCGTCACGTTCGCCGCGCAAACGCACAGAAATATTTTTCCCTTGAGAAACACTTTGCGAAAGTTCCGCCGTTGTACCGGACGCAACAATTTTGCCTTTATTTATAATAATCACTCTGTCACACATTGCGGAAACTTCCGACAAAATGTGGCTTGAAAGCATTATTGTATGGCTCTCCCCCAAAGTTTTAATAACGTCACGCATTTCCACAATCTGTTTCGGGTCAAGTCCGACAGTCGGCTCGTCCAAAATAAGAGCCTTAGGACTCCCCACAAGAGCCTGTGCAAGTCCAACGCGTTGACGGTAGCCTTTTGAAAGGTTTTTAAGAAGCCGTTCAAGTACATCGTCTATCTGAACAAGCCGCGAAACATCTTCAATGACAGCATTTCTGTCTTTTGCGCGAACACCTTTAATATCACAAATAAAAGACAAATATTCGCGAACGAGCATTTCATCGTACAAAGGCGGATTATCCGGCAAATATCCAAGACATTTTTTTGCTTTTTCCGGAGAATCGTTAACATCAAATCCGTTTATTTTAACCTCGCCGGCTGTCGCAGAAATATAACCCGTAAGAATATTCATTGTTGTTGTTTTTCCTGCTCCGTTAGGACCAAGAAAGCCAACTATTTCACCTTCGTTTATTTCAAACGAAACATCGTCAACAGCAGGCACTGACGAATATTTTTTCGTCAGATTTTTTACGCTTATCAAGTTTTCACTTCCCTATATAAAAGTATGAATTTAGATTATAGTTTGCAATAATGAATTGCTTATGAATTGTTTATGAACTTTTTATCAACAGGCTTTTTAAGTGAAAACGAAAATGCGGAGCCTTCCCCGACAATTGATTTAACATAAATATCACTATTATGAGCGCGAACAAATTCGCGGGCAATCGAAAGTCCAAGTCCGCTGCCTTTTTTATGTTCTCCGCGTGAAGAATCAGCTTTATAAAACCTTTCAAAAACGCGTCCGCGTTCTTCTTCGGACAAGCCGATTCCGCTGTCTTTAACAGACACTATGACTTCTTGCGGGTTTTCGGAAATTCCGACAGAAATTATACCTCTTTCGGGCGTAAATTTAACAGCGTTGTCAAGAAGATTATAAAGAACCCGCAAAATTTTTTCTCCGTCAGCGCATACAAAAACTTTGTCCGACGAAAAATCCGCGATAAACTCAAGATTTTTCGCGTTGAATTTTGATTCCATCGAAATAACAACTTTGCGTACCATTTCGGCAATGTCAAATGTTGATGTTGAAATTTGCAAAGGTTCTGCTGATTGCAGCTTGTTTATGTAAAGAATATCATTGGCAAGTTTCTCAAGGCGTTCTGTTTCATCAATAACAATATTCAAATATCGTTCCGTCATATTTTCCGGAACAGTTCCATCGGTAATTGCCGTCAAAAATCCTTTTATACTTGTAAGCGGCGACCTTATATCATGTGATATATTTGCAATAAATTCTCTTCGGTGAGCTTCCTGTTCATGAAGGCTTTTCGCCATATTATTAAAGCTTTCCGCAAGTAGTTTTATTTCCATTGCGCCGCCGATTTCGATTTTCTTTTCAAAATTTCCGTTTGCGATAATAGTTGCAGCTTCGCTGATTTTACGAATCGGTCTGCTTATTGATTTTGACGTAAAATACACAGCAACGCACGCAACAGCCGCCGCCCCAGCAAGACAAATAACAATAAGCTGTGCCGCTTCCGCAGATTTTTTTGTAACAGAAGAAATTGACGAACTCATAAAAATCATTGCCTCTGTTTGTTCGCCGCTTATAACAGGATAACCGACAGAAATCATATTTTCGCCGTA
>JAISHX010000210.1 GCA_031262335.1 Clostridiales bacterium | reverse complement strand
CTGATTTTTATGCCGAATATGCGGAAAATTCTCCTGTTATGATTTCAGAATTTGGCGTAAGTCATTACTCTCCTAAAGATAATGTATATGAAACAAAAGAAGCGGCTGAGTTTATAAGTGATTTTCTTACGGAAATTTCACTAAAATTTCCGCGTCTTAAAGCGGTGATTTATTCTGACGTTGACCTTGTTCCAAACGGAGAGAATTATTCAATTAGTGAGGAACCTGAGCTTATTGAAGCATTCCTCTCTTATAACCGGAGCGGCTTAACTTATGAAAAGTCGCGTTTTTTTGCTACGAGTGACGGAGATGATAGTTATGTTCCTGAATACGCGCTTTTAGGCGAAAGGGGATTTGAAGAAAATAAACTTTCAGAATTATCATTCGTGACAATTGATTATAAAAAATATTATGCGACACGTTTGTTAGAAAGCTCATTCGGAACAAATGTTATAAATGATTATGATAAAAAAGAAATTTTTATAAGTTAGAGGTGTTATATGAAAATAGCTCTTGTGGCTTTGAGCGGAGTAACTTTTGTCTGCTCGGCAGCACTTATGATTGTAACAATTATTTACGCAGTAAAAACACGTTTTTATCGTTTAAGAAAATTTACAAAAGTGGGCGATAAAAAATGCTTGTCGGAATAGGTACTGATATTATAGAAACAGACAGAGTTTTCTCTGCACTGTCAAAAAAAGGATTCATAAAAAAATGTTTCACCGACAATGAAGATATTTCTACTCCTCAAAGTGCCGCAGGTCTTTTTGCAGCAAAAGAAGCAGTCGCTAAGGCTCTGGGAACGGGCTTTAGCGGCTTTTTTCCGCGCGAAATAGAAATTTTACATAATGAGCTGGGTATGCCTGTCGTCCGACTTACAGGTAAAGCGGCAAAATTAGCAGAAAGTCTTGTAATAAATATTTCTATTTCCCATTGCAGAAGTTATGCGGTTGCGTTTGCAACTTTAGAAACTAATCATAAAATCGAACATGAAAACATCCTTCCCAAAAGACAAAAAAGATGCAACAAAGGGGATTTTGGAACAGTTTCGGTTTTCGGCGGCAGCAAAAGCATGACAGGAGCCGCATTATTATGCGCTAAAGCCGCCTACCGCATCGGTGCGGGAATTGTACGCGTTTTCACCGTTGAAAAGGCGGCTGATGTTATTCGCTTTTGCTTGCCTGAAGCATTGACGCATGAACTTCCGGAAAAAAACGGTTTTATTTCAGGAATAGACGAACTTCCGGAAATTAAAGTAGCGGCAATAGGATGTGGGATTGGGAATAATAAAATAACAGAATTTTTTATAGAACAATTGTTTGAAAAACTAAACAGCAATAAATGTAAGATAATTGTAGATGCTGACGCATTAAACATAATCAGCTGTAACAAAGATATTCTGAAAAATTACAAAGGAGAAAAAATAATAACTCCTCACCCCGGAGAAGCATCAAGATTATTGGATATTCCTATAAAAGAAATTTTAGATAATACAGTTTATTATGCAAAAGTATTATCAGAGAAATTTGATTCAGTTGTTTGTTTAAAAGATTCAAATACGGTTGTATATTGTCCTGACGGAAATTTTACAATAAATGAATCAGGTTCACCGGCTTTGGCAAAAGCGGGTACAGGTGATGTTTTGGCAGGCACAATATCCGGACTTGTCGCACAAGGGTTGCCGTGCTATGACGCGGCAAAAACAGGGGTTTTTCTGCATGGAAAAGCCGGCGAAAAAGCTGCCGAATTATTTGGAGAACGCGCTGTTTTGGCAACAGATGTTGTTGATTTATTAGGGTCTTGTTATTAACAAAATATAAAATACTAAAAATGAGGTGTAAATTATGTATGCAACTCAAATAGAAATTCATCGTGATGAGTTAGACAGAAAAACAAGCCTTATTGCAAAAGATGCTAAAGACAATATTGTACAATCTCTTGTGTATTTATATAATAGCAACAGAGACATACATCAGGAAATTCAAGTATGGGGCAAAAGTGCAGCTATATCAAATTATCAATATGAATATGATAAGTACAACAATAAAACAAAAAAATTTTATAAATATTATAGTATGGGAAATTCTAAAGATAACACTTTTAATTATCACGAATCGGAATCCCAATTCTTTTATACAAATGAATATGACGATGATAGATTAACTAAAAAAACTTGTTTTAGAGATGGTGTTAAAATATATGAAAATTTATATTTTTATAAGGAAAATAAATTGGTACGCAAAGAAAGATACAGCTGTTTGAGGGAATCGCCTTTATGGCTTACGGACAAGTATAGTTACAGTGGCAATAAAGCCTATAAAATTGTATATCTTGACAATGGAATAGTATCATATTACAATATATTAGAATTTAACGGAGATAAAGTTGTGAAAAATACTTTTAGAAATCCTGCAAAAAGTAAATATCATTGGAGTATTGAAACGTATGAGAATGATTATTGTGACATTTTTGTTTCTGAAAATTATTTAAGTGCAGATAATTTGTTTGAAATATTAGATTATGTCAACAAAATGAGACCTAAAAATGCAAAAAGGCTTTCAACAATAATATCAACTTCCGAAGTTATGGCAGATATGGAGGAGGATGAAATACGGAAAGTTTTGCATGATTTTGAAGAGCTTGGTGTTCATGTAAATTTTGACCCCTGATTTTATTGATAGAATAATGTTGAATTTGTGAAAATAATATCAAGAAAAAAGTTGTGTTTTGTATTCTATACCGGAATCTATTATTGCAACAATAACCCCGCTGCCCTTTAACATGTATTGCGGGTAATGCTGTACTTGATTTATACATGTTTCTGTAAGAGTACGAGCAATATTCTGTTTAATTTTACGCGGTTTCTCTATGTAGTCAACTTCTCTTTCATTAGAAAAACGTGCAATATCTTCGTATGCTATGTTGATGATGGCGTAAGATTCTGTAAGAATGTCCGTATCGGCATTCCATTTTGCTGCTGCCGTTGAAATATCTCCGCTATATTTAACGATAAGCCGCCATCGTTCTTGTTGCCGGTCATAACCGGCAACAAGATTATCGTCAGGCACATCTCCTGCAATAATCATTCTTTGAGCAAGTTCTATTTGCGGGTCGGTTTTTGGATTAAGCATTATATCACCTCATAACAGTATATACTTATTTATGATTTAAAATCCCAAAATAAAATAAACGGCAGTCTTTGCCGCAAATTGTTGCCGAACGATTAGCTGTTAATTTTAGGTCGTGCATCAAAATAGTTGACGGTAAGTTGTCAAGTGAAGTGCAACAATTTATGATTACTTTTACAAACTGTCGTTATCATTTCGGAAAATCAGTCAATAAATTTGTTTTTAAAAAGCCTTGACTTTTCGGACTTATATGAACAGCGGAGCTGTTCATTCGCTATCCGCTCAGCCCCGGACGCGTTGTATTCTCTCTCTTCTATGCTAAAATGGACATATGGGTCAGACAACTTTCCTCACTCCTGTATATTTCAGCTTGGTAGCTTTATTATACAGCTTTTTGGTTTTTTTGTTTGACCCTATAACTTACCCTTTTGTCTTTTCCTATTCTCCGATAATTTTCACCAAGACGCGTTTATTTCTTTTTCCGTCAAATTCTCCATAAAAAATTTGTTCCCATGTGCCAAAGTCCAGTTTGCCGTCTGTTACAGCAACAACCACTTCGCGTCCCATAACAGTTCTCTTTAAATGAGCGTCGGCATTATCTTCATAGCCATTATGCGCGTACTGCTCATAAGGTTTTTCCGGAGCAAGTTTTTCCAGCCAACGTTCAAAATCGCTGTGTAAACCGCTTTCATTGTCATTGATAAACACGCTGGCGGTTATGTTCATTGCGTTTACAAGGCACAATCCCTCTTTTATACCGCTTTCCGCAAGAGCGGATTCAACATAATCGGTTATGTTTATATACGCCCTGCGCGTTTTCGTATTAAAATGCAGTTCTTTGCGAAAACTTTTCATCTTTGCTCTTTCCTTTCTTCCCATTCATTTCTTAAAATTCCGTAATATGCCGCATCACAAATACCTTGGTTATTAAAATCGCTTTGACGCAATATGCCTTCAAATGTAAGTCCGCATTTTTCCATTACTTTTCCCGAATTAGGGTTTCGTGGGTCGTGGCGCGATTCAATTTTGTTTACATTAACTTTTTCAAAAAGAAAATCTATAACCGCGCTAAACGCTTCCCGCGTACATCCCCTTCCCCACCATTGTTTGCCGATGCAATAGCCAACGTGTAACAAATCCGCATTTTCATTTCTGTTGACAACACTAATATTGCCTATCGGCTCGCCTAAAGTTTTTAAAACAATAGCCCAGTTGTAACAATCTTTCTTTTCATATTGGCGTATCCAGCCTTTTATAACAAATTCAGAAACCTCAACGCTTTCATGCGGCTGCCACATCAAAAACTTTGTAACTTCCGAATCATTAGCCCAGTTGCTGAACATCATCGGGGCATCTCCGTTTTCAAATCTTCTTAAAATCAGCCGTTCTGTATAAAGCGGCTGTGTGCCTATGTGATTCAAATCATTCCTCCTTAATATTTGGAACTACTTTTATAATTCCGCCCTCAATCGTAATTTCAAAAGAAGTCGCTTCTTGTTCCGAAAACAACATTGCGTCTGCAAGCTGTTTTTTTATTTCTTTATCAACAACACGGATAATTTCTCTTGCTCCGTACGTCTTTGAAAGTCCTTTTGTAGCTATAAATTTAACAGCCTCATCCGAAACAATAACAGAAACTCCCTTTGCGGAGGCTTTTTCGGCAAGTTCAGAAATTGCTTTTCCGGAAATTTTCTCCGCCATCTCTGCGTTCACCGGATTGAACGGCACAATTTCATCAAGACGATTGCGAAATTCAGGCGGAAAAATCTTTTCTACCGCTTTTTGTACAGCATCAATTGCCGTAGTAATATTTTCGTCAAAACCTATTGCTTTTTTCCCCGCTTCACGCGCTCCGGCATTTGATGTCATAATTATTATTACATTGCGGAAATCGGCTTTTTTGCCTGCATTATCTGTAAGAGTGCCGTAATCCATTGCCTGAAGAAGCACATTAAATATATCAGGGTGAGCTTTTTCTATTTCGTCAAGCAAAAGAACACAGTTAGGCGTTCTTCTGACTGAATCCGTAAGAAGTCCGCCGTTTTCAAACCCGACATAGCCCGGCGGAGAACCGATTAATCTTGCAACCGAATGTTGCTCCTGATACTCGCTCATGTCAAACCGAATCAGCTTTACACCTAAAGCTGCCGCAAGACGTTTTGCTATTTCTGTTTTGCCGACACCTGTCGGACCGACAAACAGCAAGCTCGCCGTTGGTTTTTCGGGATTATTTAATCCGCTGCGTGCCGCCACAACTGCGTTTCTTACAATTTCAACAGCTTTATCCTGCCCGAAAACAGATTTTTTAAGGGTTTCAGCAAGAGATTTAAGCTTGCTGTTTTCTGCTTCCGAAACGTTCTCCTCCGGAACATTTGCCGTTCTTGAAACGACTTTCTCAATATCGGCTTTTGTTACTGATTTTCCCCCGCGAATTTTCACTGCGGTCATCGCCTCATCAATAACATCAATTGCTTTATCCGGAAGTTTGCGGTCGTTTATATATTTTGCGGAAAGTTCGCAGGCTGCGGCGGCAACGGAAGACGCAATAGTAACGCCGTGAAATTTTTCGTAAGAATCTTTTACGCCGTTTATAATACGAACAGCATACTGAAGGTTCGGCTCCTCAATATCTACTTTTTGAAAACGTCTTGTCAGTGCGGAATCTTTTTCAATATGCTTTTTATATTCTTCAAATGTAGTCGCGCCAATAAAACGCAAATCACCGCGTACAAAATAAGGCTTTAAAATGCCCGACGCGTCAAGCGCACCTCCTGAAACAGCACCCATTCCGACAATGTTATGCATTTCATCAAAATAAACAATAGCGTTTTTGATTTTTTCCGCCGCTGTAAGAACGTTAATAAGACGTTCTTCAAAGTCGCCTCTGTATTTTGTTCCTGCGACGATTTTTGCCATGTCAATTTCAAAAATTTGGGCATCTTTTAAATCTTCGGCAACGTCGCCGCGAACAATTTTCCGCGCAAGTCCTTCAACAACGGTAGTTTTTCCGACACCGGCATCGCCGACAAAAAGCAGATTATTTTTTTTACGCCGGCAAAGAATAAGTTCAGCGCGTGCAAGTTCGTCTTCACGTCCGATAAGATTGTCAATCTTGCCTTTTTTTGCAAGTTCCGTAAGATTTACGGCGTAAGCTTTTAAAAGTTCGGTGTGTTTTTCTTTTTCAGCGTTGTCCGTAACAGGTGATTGCGAACTGTTTCTTGCCGCCAAACGCTCCTTGTAATCGTGTGAAATATATTTTAACATAGCTAAACGCTCTACGCCGTTTTTTTTCATGATATACGCGGCAAAGCTTTCCGGAATATCTATAAGGGAACAAAGAAGCTCACCTATGGTTACTTCTTGTTTTCCGGCATTTTCAGCCTGAATATCCGCGTTTTCAAAAAGCTGCGTAAACCTAACCGATTCCCACGGCATTGCCGAAAAATCTTCGCGCTTTTCGGCATAATCTTCAAAATACCGCTGTAAATCAGCTTTAATAGCTGTGCTGTTGCCGCCGGACGATACAAGTATATCACGTCCGTCGTCAAACATAGAAATTGCATAAAGGACGTGTTCGGGCATAACAAACTCATGGTTTTGGATTTTTGCCTCGTTCATTGCCACAAGATAAATCTGACTTGTTAATGAATCTAATTTCATTGTGTTTCCTCCGCAA
>JAISHX010000209.1 GCA_031262335.1 Clostridiales bacterium | reverse complement strand
GATTAACCTACATTGAAGCTTTTGACGGTTCTCCGGTTTTGGACATTAAGCCCTATACGCCGAGCCTTGACCGCGTAGAACTCCCTAACGTGCCTGATTGGTGCAGTCATTGGCCGAAGTGTTATGAGCAGTCCGGCGACTTTGAATGGGAAAGCGAAATGAACAGCTAATTATTTTTCGCTGACAACGTTTACCTTAATGTGGTTTGGAGGGCAACGCCATCCAAGGTCTTTTCTTTTAAAGATTAAGACCGCAGGGCGTTGCCCTGCACCCTATTTCTTTCTTCTTAAAGAAGAAAGAAACAAAGAAGATAACTTTCACGGACAGAATGTAACCGCAAATTCACGGTTACATTCTGTCTGCAAATGACGGGATTCCAAAGGGATGAAATCCCTTTGGTCAGGGGCTTGGGGGCTGACAGCCCCCAAGGTCTTTCCTTTTTAGTTTTTGAACTTAGTCTATCCAGAGGTTTTTTTATGCGACTTATAGTTGGTTTAGGCAATCCGGGAAAGCAGTACGAAGGAACACGCCACAATGCGGGTTTTATGACAATAGACGCCATTTGCAAAGAAATACAGGCAGAAGATAAAGGCATACGGCGGCGTGCGTTTTGCGCAGAAGGAGTTATCGGCTCAGAAAAATGTATCTTGATAAAACCTGTGACGTTTATGAATTTGAGCGGCGAATCGGTTTCGGAGTATATGCGGTTTTATAAGCTTAGTCCTGATGATGTGATTTTGATTTACGACGACACAGATATTCCAACAGGGAGCGTACGCGTGCGTAAGCAAGGTACAGCAGGCGGTCATAACGGGGTCAAAAGTGTTATTTGGCACTTAAACACCGATGTTTTCAACCGCGTCAGAGTCGGAATTAACGCAAAGCCGAAAGATTGGGATTTAGTCGATTATGTTTTGACAAAATTTTCAAAAGATGAACAGCCCGCGCTTGAAGAAGGAATAGAAAAAGCAAAAAATGCCGTGCAAATCATTGTTAAGGAAGGTGCTGATGCGGCAATGAACAAATTTAACTCAAAAGTAAAAAAGGAAGGCGGAAATGAGTAACGCTCTGTTTGCGCCTTTGTATAGGATGGAGTCGTTTGTAAGAGCGGCGGCGGCACTAAAGAGCGGCAAAAAAACATTACTCGTTTCCGGAGCGGCGGACACGGCGAAAATTCATATTGCCGCCGCACTCGCCGACGAACTTTGCGCACCTGTACTTTTTATTACTTCATCGGAACTAAAAGCGAAGTCAGCGGCAGAAGATTTTTCGTTCTTTTTTCCTACGCATCATTATCCCGCAAAAGACATAATATTTTATTCCGCTGATGTTAAAAGTTTTGACATAATAAAACAGAGGTTTTCTTTTATAAACGGCTTGCTGAACGGCGCGGGTTTTTGTGCCGCACTTTCGGTAGAGTCGGCTTTTGACGTGCTTTCACCGCGAAAAGTTTTTCAGGATTTTATTACGACATATAAAGTCGGCGACGAGATTAAAATTGCGGATTTGGCTGAAAAACTTGTCAAAACGGGCTATGAACGCGCAAAAGAAGCTGACGCACCCGGGCGGTTTTCTGTTCGCGGAGGAATTGTTGACGTTTATCCGATTCTTGCCGCGCAAGCTTGCCGAATTGAGTTTTTTGACGACACGATTGATTCTTTGCGTGCTTTGGATTCATACGGACAGAGGTCTGTTGAGAACATTGATAAACTTGAAATTTTCCCTACGAGGGAACTTGTCTATAATGAAGAAATTTTAAAAGGTGCAATACAAAAACTTGAAAAAAGTTATAATAAAGCAAGGAAAAACTTCCTCAGCGAAGATTTAATCGAAGAAGCAGAAAATCTTTTATCCTCGGTTGGCTCAGACATTGAAAAACTAAAAGAAGATAAAACATGCCCAAATGTTGACAAATATGTTGCTTTTTTCGGAGAAGAAAAAACAACCCTGATTGACTATCTTCCGCCGGAAACAATTATAGTTTTTGACGAACCCGCAAGAACTGCACAACACGCCGAAAATGTTTTGCGTGAATTTACCGAAAGCGCACAGGCGCGTATTTCTCACGGATACGCACTTCCGAAGCAAATTGAATCCGTTGTTTCATATAATGAACTTTTACAGCGCACAAAACGTTTCCGGCAAGTAATTTTAACGGCAATGTCATGTACCGTACACGATTTTACAATTGACGAAATTTGCAGTTTTGATGTAAAATCACAGCAAATGGCAGGATTACCTAATCTGCGTGAGGATTTGTCATATTACAATTCGGCGGGGTATTTTGCCGTTGTGCTTGCCGGAGGCAAGACAAGAGCAGAACGTCTTACCGAAGAACTTAAAGAATACGGACTTTCCGCACGAACAGCAAATTTGAAAGAGGAAACGACAGACTTTGAACCCGAAAAAGGCGGTATTGTTGTTACAGGCGGCAGTCTTAGTAACGGCTTTGAATATCCTCTTATAAAATTCGATATTTTGAGTAATACTGATGCCGCAACGACAAAAAAGAAACGTCCAAAAGGTAAAAAATCCGGTAAAATTGACAGCTTTCTTGACCTGAAAATCAGCGACTATGTTGTCCATGACAATTACGGCGTTGGAATTTACCGTGGAATAGAAAAAACTATTGTTGACGGTATTTCCCGTGATTATCTCAAAATCAGTTATGCGGCGGGCGGAAACCTATATGTTAGTATTCACCAGCTTTCTTCATTACAAAAATATATCGGCAACAGCGACGACGGAAAAGTCAAATTAAGCAAGTTAGGCTCCGGCGACTGGCAAAAGGCAAAAGCACGCGTTCGCGGAGCAGTGGCTATTCTTGCAAAAGACCTTGCGGAATTTTACGCAAAGCGTCAAAACGCGAGAGGATTCATTTTTGGCGAAGATACTGTATGGCAAAGAGAATTTGAAGAAGAATTTCCTTTTGACGAAACCGATGACCAACTCGCCGCTATTGAAGACACAAAACGTGACATGGAATCGATAAAGGTAATGGACAGACTTGTTTGCGGTGATGTCGGATACGGCAAAACAGAAATAGCGGTGCGTGCCGCATTCAAAGCCGTTGAAAACGGAAAACAAGTCGCGTTTCTTGCACCTACTACGATTCTTGTACAGCAACATTGCAATACATTTGTTCAAAGAATGAAAAACTATCCGATAAAGATAGAATCTTTATCACGCTT
>JAISHX010000191.1 GCA_031262335.1 Clostridiales bacterium | reverse complement strand
TGATGAAATTCTTCATAACGTATTTTTTCTATTTCGTCGATTATATTAAGAACAGATTCGTAACTTTCGTCAGGAACGCCAAGTGATTCCAATATTCCGTTGAGAATTTTTCTGTTGTTTATCTTGATTGTAAACTTACCGAAATCAAGCTTTTTGAATAAAGTGTAAATTATGAACGGAATTTCCGCGTCGTATTTGACGCTCAAAGAATTTCTGCCGATAACATCTATGTCGCATTGATAAAATTCGCGGAAACGTCCTTTTGCCGCCCGTTCACCGCGGTAAACTTTTGCAATATGGAAACGCCGAAACGGAAACGACAAATCGTTTAAATGCTCTGACACATATCTTGCAAGGGGAACGGTCAAGTCAAACCGCAACCCCAAATCAACTTCTCTGTCATTAAAAACGGCATTGCGGTTTTTTACAAGATAAAGGTTTTTACGCGCTTCTGTTTCTGTTTCGGAATCTTCTTTTGCAAGAAGAGTTTCTGTACGTTCAATTACAGGTGTATCCAATGCCGAAAATCCAAAAAGAGTATATGTTGATTCGATTATATTTTTAATTCTGTCAAATTCAATTTGTTCCTCCGGTAAAAGCTCCATACATCCGGACGGAGGCTTTGTATTTATTCTTTGATTGCCCATAATTTAACACTCCTAAAAATACTAAAATACGAAATAAATGCCACTTAATATTACCTCACTATAACATCAAAAGTATGGAGTGTCAATCAGAAGTTTTCAGCGGAAATCATGCAAAAACTAAGCATGAGCAGAAAACGTTTCATATTTCGGCGGAATAATTTCAAATATTATATTGCAAATATGATTGAGAATATGTATAATGTACTAACGGATGTGTTCCCGTTTCGGTTTTTTGGACAGTTTTTGTTTTTAATTTCGGAGGGGTGTTTTATGGAGAAAAATTCCGTTTTAATAGTTGACGATAACAGACAGAGTGTTGCTTCGCTGAGAGCTATCCTTGAGGACGACTATACAGTCTATGTGGCACTTAACGGTTTGAGCGGACTTAGGACTATGAAACGCACTATGCCTGACATCGTCCTGATGGACGTTGTTATGCCCGGCATGGATGGTTTTGAAGTAATAACAGAAATGAGCAAAGATACTTCGCTTGATAAAACTCCGGTCATATTTATTTCCGGCGAAACTGACAACGTTACCGAATCACGCGGACTTAGCCTTGGAGCGTTTGACTACATAACAAAACCGTATAATCCGGAAGTAGTAAAAATAAAAGTTCATAATCAACTTCAAAACAAAAATTACAGAAATAATCTTGAAAAAATGGTTGCGGCAAAAACAAAAGAGCTTATAGCCTCACGTGAGGCTATAATTATGGGAATGTCAATTTTGGCGGAAACTCGTGATAACGGTACCGGTACACATGTTTTAAGGGTTAAACGGTATACGGAAATTTTAGCGTGGCAAGTTCAGGCATTAAAGCCGGAATTGCTGCCGGAAGATGAGTTGCAAAATACAGTCTTATATTCGCCGCTTCATGATATAGGTAAAGTAGGTATTTCTGATGCCGTTTTGCTGAAACCGGGCAGACTTACCGAAGAAGAATTTAAAATAATGCAGAATCATACCGTTTTTGGCGCAGATGTTCTGCGAAAAACAGAAGCGTTTTTGCCCGATGATGATAGCGCGCTTAGAATTGCAATTGAAATAGCGGAATCTCATCATGAAAAATGGAACGGGAAAGGGTATCCTCACGGCAAAAGCGGTGAAGAAATCCCCGTTTCGGCACGAATTGTTACTGTTGCGGATATATATGACGCGCTGACAAGCGAACGCGAATATAAACAGGCATTTAAGCATGAAAAAGCGTACGATATAATTACAAAAGGTGACGGACGTACAATGCCTGACCATTTTGACCCTATTGTGCTTGAAGCTTTCAAAAATGTAGCTACAACGCTGAAAAATATCAATATTATTTGAGGAGTCATTAAAATGAATTTTATAAATATAGATGACTTATCTTCTGTAAACAACGACCCTGCAGGAGCCGAACGGCTCCTTAGTGCCGTCGGTGATATTAAATTCTCCGAAGGTGCAAGACGGTTTGCAAACAAGCGCGATAAATATGTCGCCGCATTATATAAATTTGCATCTTCTCTTAGCGTTCCGGAATTTTCGACAGCGCAAACGAACCCTGAATCACTCCGCATAGCAATCCACACAATAAAAGGCACAGCAGGAAATTTAGCTGTTTATTCAATTCACTACGCGGCAAAAGACTTTGAAGATTCTATAAAAGAAAATGCGCCGGATAAAGCTTTGCACGATAAGCTTTGTTTCGCTTGTGATGAGTTTAAAAATTATATACTTTCGGTTATAAAAAAAGCTCCTGCCGAAGCATTGGACAAGGCACCGAAATCGGAAGCAATTGAGCTTTTAACCCAGCTTGAACAATATTTACTCATGTCAGAAGCCGCTAAATGTGAGGAAATTACGGCTGTTATCAAAAAAACTGATTTTGATGGCATAAGGGCTTCAAGTCTTGAAATTATCTGCGATTGTGTTGACGATTATGATTACGACCTTGCTTTAGACTTAATCCGTAACATAATAAAAAAATAGGAATGGAGTAAAATATGGATTTTAGAAAATATAAGCCGTTTCCTGTTGTGGACTTGCCCGACAGAACTTGGCCGTCGTCAGTTATAACAAAAACACCTGTTTGGTGCAGCGTTGACCTTAGAGATGGTAATCAAGCTCTGGAAATCCCTATGACGCTTGAACAAAAAGTAGAGTTTTTTAAAATGCTTGTTTCTGTCGGATTTAAAGAAATAGAAATTGCTTTTCCCGCTGCGTCTGATACAGAATTTGCTTTTACAAGAAAGTTAATTGAAGAAGATTTAATTCCGGAAGATGTGGCGATTCAGGTTTTGACACAATGCCGTCCTCATATAATCGAAAAAACTTTTGAAGCAGTTAAAGGTGC
>JAISHX010000163.1 GCA_031262335.1 Clostridiales bacterium | reverse complement strand
AAAATTACGCCGCCAAAGCCGTTGTCGATAACAACAGGCATTTTTCCGGAAGGTGCATATTTGGCGGAAAGCATAGTGGCGGCACATTTGCCTACTTCATCGCCAAGCGCGGCAAAATCAACAGAATTAAAATATTCAACTCCGGCAATAGCGCCTTGTGTAGACGTCGCTGTTTGTTTTTCTGTTTCATTCGACGCAACAGCAGTAACAACCGTCCTGTTACGGACGCGCCTGTCTTCCGCCCAAAGCCCGTCGGAATTTGCTATCAAAACGTCCTGAACAGAATCCTGATAGGATGAGTTTGTTTGTTTTATTGATGTGCTTGCCTTTTTTGAATAATCTGAGGCAAGTCTTAAACGTTCGATTATAGCTTTCTTTTCAAAATCTGCCGGCATAATTATATATTTATGCGCGGATTCGTATTCAAAATTTAAAAACCGTTCAACCGGTGTTTTGGCGTTTTTATCAAGAGTCGCGGCAACGGCTTTTGCAACGGCAATAAGATTTTCACGAGTTAAATCATTTGTATAGGCATAAATCGCACTCGTACCTATAAAAAGTCTTATGCCGGCTCCGTAAATAATACGAGAACTTACGCTTTCCGTAATGCCGTTCACGATTTCTAATCTATTGCGGACATTGTGTTCCGCAAAAATTTCCGCAAAATCGCCGCCTGTTGAAAGCGCGGCGGTAAGTACGTCACAGGCTGTCGCCTTATCAATCATAGTATCCCCCATTAACTTTTTTAAGCCGATTAAGTCCCTCGCCTCTTTATGCGGCGGAAGTATGTCACATCGGCTCTTTTGTGATTATAGCACGAAATAACAAAAAAAATCAATCCGCGTTAATTTTTTTCTCCAATCTGCGGAAAAACATCTTGATTAAAACGGTCAACCATGATACACTTATTTCTAAGAAACACAATAGAAAGAAAGTTAGGGGGATACTTAAATGTTTAGTAGTGTAAATATGTCTGAGCTTATGCAGATATTAAATTCCCGCCATAGTGACCCGCATAGGGTTTTAGGTATGCATGAAATAGACGTTGACGGCAAAAAATCTTTCTCTGTGCGTGTTTTCAACCCACAGGCAAGTGCAATCTGGGTACTTGACCCTGCCGACAATTCGTTTATTGCCGAAATGGAGCGTACTCACGACGACGGGTTTTTTGAAGTTGTTATTGACAGAACAGAATGGTTTCGCTACAAATTGCGCGTAGAATTTGCCGCAAACGGCGATATTTGGGAAACATATGACCCTTATTCATTTATGCCTGTTATTTCCGACTGGGACTTGCAGTTTTTCGGTGAAGGCAATCATTATCAGATTTATGAAAAACTCGGCTCTCACCCGATGAATGTTGACGGTATTGACGGCGTTCTTTTTGGAGTTTGGGCACCAAACGCAAAACGCATTTCCGTCATTGGCGACTTTAACTCGTGGGACGGTCGCCGCCATCAAATGCGTTCTCTTGGCTCAAGCGGAATCTGGGAAATTTTTATCCCCGGACTCTCTGAAAATGATAAATATAAATATGAAATTGTCACATATGATAATTCTTTGATTCAAAAGTTTGACCCCTACGGAAATTTCTTTGAACTGCGTCCAAGTCCGTGTGCACTGATTACAGACCTTAACAAGTATGAGTGGCAGGATTCCGCATGGATGGAAGAAAGAAAATCAAAGGATATATATAATGCCCCTCTTAATATTTATGAAGTGCATGTAGGTTCATGGCGGCGTTTTAACGGCAACGGACGTTACCTCAGCTATGTCGAGCTTGCAGACCAGCTTATTCCGTATGTAAAAGAGATGGGATATACTCACGTTGAGTTGCTGCCTGTTATGGAGCATCCGTTTGACGGCTCATGGGGTTATCAGGTAACAGGCTATTTTGCTCCGACAAGCCGTTACGGCAATCCGCAGGAATTTATGTACTTTGTTGATAAATGCCACCAAAATGGTATCGGCGTAATTCTTGACTGGGTTCCGGCTCACTTTGCGACAGATTCTTTTGCTCTCGGCAAGTATGACGGTACATCACTTTATGAGCATGAAGACCCGCGCAAAGGCGCACATCCGGAATGGGGTACTTTGATTTTCAATTACGGGCGTCTTGAAGTTAAAAATTTCCTTATTGCAAACGCAATGTTCTGGATTAACAAATATCACGCCGACGGTCTTCGTGTTGACGGCGTTGCAAGTATGCTGTATCTTGATTACGGCAAAAGTGCCGGTCAATGGGTTCCAAACTGCTACGGCGGCAAAGAAAACCTTGAAGCAGTTGAATTTATGAAACACCTTAACTCAATTATCGAAAAAACATGCCCCGGAGTTCTTACAATTGCTGAAGAATCAACGTCGTGGGCAGGAGTTTCACGCCCGCCGGAAAAAGGCGGTTTGGGTTATTCAATGAAATGGAATATGGGTTGGATGCACGATTTCCTCACCTACATTTCCAAAGAAACCGTTTACCGCCGTTATCATCACAACAGCCTTACATTCGGTATGGTTTACGCGTTTACAGAGAATTTTGTCCTCGTATTGTCACATGACGAAGTTGTACACGGCAAACGTTCTCTTATCGGAAAAATGCCGGGCGACATTTGGCAACAATGCGCAAATATGCGTCTTGCTTACGGCTTTATGTTCGGACACCCGGGCAAAAAACTTGTTTTTATGGGCGGCGAATTTGGACAGTTTGCCGAATGGGACGAGAAAAAGCAGCTTGACTGGTTTTTGCTTGACTACCCGCACCACAGACAAATTCAGGAATTTGTGCGTGATATAAGTCACCTTTATAAAGAAGAACGCGCGTTCTGGTACAGTGATTTCGGCTCTGACGGATTTGAATGGATAAACTGCAATGACGCAGACAGAAGCCAAGTTTCATTTGTCCGCAAAACGGACAACCCTGATGAAACACTCCTGTTTGCCTGCAACTTTACGCCTGTTCCGCTTACGGAACACCGTATCGGAGTGCCGTTTGAGGCAGATTATGAAGAAATTCTTAATTCTGACGACCTCAAATACGGCGGCGGCGGAATTATTAACACAGGCGTAAGACACGCCGACCGCCGCGAGTTTGACGGCAGAGAATTTAGTATTCCTCTTGCTCTCCCGCCTTTGGGTGTATCAATCTTCAAAGTAAAGAAATAATCAAATCAGATGATTGGGGGCTAAAAGCCCCCAATCTCTTATTTTGGTAATGTCCTAAATTAAAAGGTAACCAATTTTTGATTCTTAAAAAGATGTTTGCCTTTTAATTTAGGACATTACCCACTTTTATGCGAGCATTCAGAATTATTGCAAAAATATCTTTTTTACCGTTTGACGAACCCCCTTTTGATACATCTTCGCTGTTGCAGAATGGACATCTTAGAACCTGTATTCAGAAAATTGAACATTTTGCCGATGATATACGCTATGATAGGGTATAATGAGGTGAAATGTGGGATATAGTACGAATTTAACAGATAAACAATGGTCGTTATTTGATGGTTGATATTTCAAAGCGCATCAACGGGTTCTGAATGGAACTCGTTGATAAAGTTCTCATAAAAATTGATAATATTATTCAGCTTATTTATGTTTACTTGAAAATTTAAACTTATATTTATATTATAACGAACTATATTTTCTGGATGATACTTATCTTT
>JAISHX010000157.1 GCA_031262335.1 Clostridiales bacterium | reverse complement strand
AGGCACGGAGCCGATGTGGAAAAAATAAAAGAAGCTGTTGAAGCCTCCGACATAAAAACCGCAGAGCGTATAGCTCATACTCTAAAAAGTACAGCCGCATTGATTGGCGCTAAAAAACTTAGCGATGCTGCCGCGACCGTTGAGATGAGTTTTAAAGAGAATGCTGTATGCTCTCAAAAAGATATATCTGATTTGCAATTGAAATTAGCCGACCTTTTGAACGAAATATCCCCGCCGCAAAAAACCAATACTACAGAAGTTGTACAGACAGTTACCGATACAATCAAAATTCGTGAGCTTATAAAAAAACTTACTCCTCTGATACATTCTTCAAATCTTGACATCTTGGAATATATACCGGAAATTCGTGAAACATTAGGTTCTTTAGGTGATGACCTGATTAGTGCGATTGATGATTTTGACTTTGACAAAGCTGCGAATATTTTAATACAAATACAAAAGAACTTTTAACGCAAATCCCCTGTTCCTATAGGGCATTGGTAGATTACTGTTGTTGTGTACTGTAAAAGTTTTGAGTTTGTCGAAAATATTCAATATAATATTACCAATGCCTCGATTTTACGCCAAATAAATCGTAAAATTCAATAATATTTCAGCTCAGGATAACTATTTCAGTAAATACAAGGTATTATGTTTGATTTTTTTAAATATTAGTGTAGAATTTTTAAACCGTTTGTGGTAAAATTGTCAAAAATCCACGGAGGTGTTTTTATTGCTTGCTCAAAGAAAGGTTCTTATTAAGATAAGCGGAGAAGAACTTGCCGGAGGCGGAGATGACCAATTTGATGACTGTTTTATAGACCGAATAGTTTCTGAAATTTGTGAAGTAAAAGAACTCGGTTATCAGGTGTCACTTGTTGTCGGCGGCGGTAACTTTTGGCGCGGACGAGATGCCAAACCGGATATGGACAGGGTGAAAGCAGACCAAATTGGTATGCTTGCCACAGTGATGAACGCAATTTACATTGCTGAGGCTTTCCGTGAAAAGGGAACCGATACCGTAATCATGACTCCGATTATTGTCGGAACGGTAACGGAGCAATTTAATAAAGAAAACGCAAAAAAATACCTTGAAAGGGGCATGATTGTTATTTTTGCAGGCGGAACAGGACACCCGTTTTTTTCTACGGATACTATTGCCGCAATTCGCGCTGCCGAACTTTCTTGCGATGCTGTTCTTTATGCAAAGCCTGTTGACGGAGTTTATGATTCTGACCCAAAGAACAACGCGAAAGCAAGAAAACTGTTTGCCCTCAAATATGGGGATATTATAACCAACAGGCTCAAAGTTGTTGATGTAACGGCAGCAAGTATATGTGAAGAACAGAAAATTAAAGGAATTATTTTTAAACTTACTGAACCTCGCAGTATTATAACCGCAGCAACGGGTACCGATGATGAGATTTATAAAATAGGTACTATTATATCTTAACGGAGGAAATTATGTCTGAAAAAACAAAACCTTATGAAGAAAAAATGAAAAAATCCCTTGCCGCCTATGAAACAGAATTAGGTACAGTACGGATAGGTCGTGCGAATCCTCATGTGCTGGACAAACTCACAGTACCGTATTATGGGGTTGAAACTCCTTTGGCACAGGTTGGCAACATAACAGTACCGGAAGCACGCGTATTGCAAATTCAGCCGTGGGAATCAAACATGATTAAGCCGATTGAAAAAGCAATCCAAATGTCGGACATTGGTATAAATCCGACGACAGACGGCAAAGTTATCAGGCTTATTTTCCCTGAACTTGACGAAGAACGCCGCAAAGCTCTTACAAAAGACATAAAGAAAAAGGGCGAAGACGCTAAAATAGCAATAAGGAATATACGCCGCGACGCCGTTGACGGGTTTAAAAAGCTTGAAAAAAAGCACGAAATCACAGAGGACGATTTGAAAACATTGGAAGTTGAAATTCAAAAACTTACTGACGCGAAAATTGCGGAAGTTGACAAAATGACAGAGGCGAAATCTAAGGAGATTATGTCCATTTGAAAAATAATAATGTTGACTTTTCCCGCTTGCCTGCACACATAGCTATAACTATGGACGGAAACGGACGTTGGGCTAAACGTCGCTTTTTGGCGCGGCAAGCGGGACACGCCGCCGGTGCGCAAAATCTGCGTAAAATTTCCGAACAAATGAACACGGATGGTTTTAAAATACTTACAGTATACGCTTTTTCAACTGAAAACTGGAAAAGGTCTGACGACGAAGTCGCTTATTTGATGAATCTTATGCGTGATTATATAAATCAATATATCGAAGATTCCAAAAAAAATAATATACGCATAAATGTAATCGGCGATAAATCCCGTTTGGATACGGACTTGCGTGAAAGCATAGAATATCTTAAACGGCTTACGCTTAACAACAATGGAATGACTCTTAATCTCGCGATAAATTACGGCGGACGTGACGAAATTACCCGTGCCGCCAAACATGCCGCAACACTTGCTGCAACAGGCGCAATAAATCCTGAAAGCATTGATGAAAAGCTTATCAGTTCATATTTAGATACAGCTGAGTTTCCTGACCCCGATTTACATATTCGGACAGGAGGCGATATAAGAATCTCTAATTTTATGTTGTGGCAATTTGCTTATTCAGAACTTTTTTATATAAAAAAATTTTGGCCGGATTTTTCTTATAATGATTTGCTTGAGATTGTCGCTGATTTTCAAAAAAGAGACAGACGTTTCGGAAGTTAAGTTATAAAACAGGAAGAGCGTGATGGGATTATGGTGAAAAGAGTTTTAACAAGTTTGATTGGCGCGCCGGTGCTTGCGGTTGTGCTGTTTTTTGGCGGCATGCCGCTTGCAGTGGCAGTTTTACTTCTTTCTGCCATAGGACTTTTTGAGTTTTATCGTGCTGCTAAAGTTTCCTATGAAAAAATAAATTTTGTGGGATACTTTTTTGCTATCTTATATGTAGGATTAGCATATTTTGATATGGCAGAGAATTTCACATTTCCTATTGCGGTTTTGTTTATCCTTGTACTTTTTTGTATAGTCGTTATATTATACGATAAAGTATCTGTTACAGACTGCGCAAAAGTATTTCTTGGATTTATGTACATTGCAGGATTATTTTCATGTGTGATTTTTGTGCGTAACTCCGAAAACGGCATTTACAATGTTTGGATTATTTTTTTAGCAGCGTTTGGCAGTGATACAGGTGCGTATATAACCGGCAAACTATTCGGAAAAAGAAAGCTTGCGCCGAATTTAAGTCCGAAAAAAACAGTTGAAGGTTCAATTGGCGGAATAATTCTGGCAGGTGCGGCATCTGCTGTATTAGGTGTGATTTTCTATAAGCTTGGATTTATAGATTCAACAGATGTTATGTTTTTTGCTATTGTCGGAACAATAGGCGGAGCTTTTTCTCAAATAGGAGATTTAGCGGCATCCGCAATTAAAAGAAGGTCAGGAATAAAAGATTTTGGCGATATTTTGCCCGGACACGGCGGCGTTTTAGATAGATTTGACAGTGTGCTTTTTGTTGCGCCGCTTGTGTATATATCCCTAAAAGTATTGTCCCAGTTTTAATATAAGCAGGTTATAAATATATATGAAGAAACGTCCCTCGATAATATTGCTGTTGATACAGAATAGTCTACGCTTACCCGCAACAATATCAATTTTCTTTCTAAATAAAAAAGCCGCTTGCACATGCCAAGCGGCTTTAACTAATACTAATAGCCATAAACAGCGTAGCAGGTTTTGATGGTGGCGTCGGCACGCAAAAAAGCGAAAGACAAACAAGCGGTTGCATGCAGTTTTATTGAGTGTTATTATGGCTATTAGTATCAGATTTCTTCTAAGTTGAAAGACTTACGCACCCAAAATGTCCTTGTTCGCTATGTCCGCGATAACATCGTAGGGGATTGTGAACTGCGGCGTACCGGCGTAGCCCGCCGCAACCTCGTACTCGTCAAACTCGATTACGAGCAGACCGTCCGCATTGATGAAGAAATTCTGGTCAGACCTGATTGCGGTAAATTCGTCCGTATGGTACACGTTGCTGTATTCGGCGTTCTTCTTCTCCATCTGCTGCTTGATACACGCGCTGACAGGCGTTACGTAGTCCACATCCTGCTTGAACAGTTCCGGTAAAGTCAGCAGTTTGTCAGTACGCTTGTCTATAGTGTAGTAGCTGTTAATTTGGTTCGCGCCGGCCATAATTACGGTCGTCCATACTTTGAGCGTAAAGAAGCGGTCGTTGTTCGCGAGAACGTTGTAGCCGTGTAAGTAACGCACGCCCAATTTGGGATAATTCTGCTTTATCTCCGCGAGCGCGGCGTCGTACGCATCCAGCACCGCATTTGCATTGCTGAGAAGCAGCTCGTTAAGCGCGTCTTCTAACTCCGTGTCGCTCAGACCCGTAATCTGCGGAACGGTGATATCATAGCCGGAGCGTCCGTCTTGTCCCGAGAACCTCCCGAATGTCAGCGCGTCTACGATTGTACTGAGCACGGGCACGCTGTCAGCGGCGCGTGCAAGCGACGGAAGCGCGTTGAGGCATAAGACAATGGTGGCGAAAGCTGCGACTGCGGAGATACCGATTTTTGAGAATCTATTCATTTTGTTGCGTCCGGCAACTTTCTTTTTCATAATATACATTCTCCTCATTTCTGCTAC
>JAISHX010000048.1 GCA_031262335.1 Clostridiales bacterium | reverse complement strand
GGACTGTTTCGGCTTTAGGATATTATGAAATGATGACATATTCATTTGAAAATCCAAAAGTTTTTGACAAACTGAATGTGCCGCCGGACAACGATATGAGGAACGCAATAGAAATCTCTAATCCGCTTAATGACGATTATAAAATTATGAGAACAACAACCGCCAACGCAATTATTTCCGCACTTGCGACAAATCAAACCACATTCAGAAACGAATCGGCATCGCTGTTTGAAATAGCAAAAACGTACACGGCAGAGAAACTTCCGCTTGAAACACAGCCGAAAGAAGAAAAGTGGCTGACATTCGGATTGTATGACAAAAAAGCTGATTTTTATATGATAAAGGGTGATGTTGAATCAATTTTAGAACATTTCGGAGAAAAAGCAGAATTTTTACCGGAAAATACATTGCCGTTCATGCACCCGGGCAGAACCGCAAAAGTTGTTATAAATAAAAAAGAGGTCGGCTTTGTCGGCGAAGTCCACCCTGCGGTTTTGCAAAACTACGGTTTTTCGGAACGCGCTTATATTGCAATTCTTGCGTTTGATGTGCTGCTTGCAAATGTCGTTGCAAGTCCGAAATATAAACCCGCGCCGCGTTTCCCCGCCGTCAAGCGTGATATTGCGCTGCTTGCAAAAAACAGCGTTCTTTCGGCGGAAATTGAAAGTGCCGTGATTCAAAAAGGCGGTAAAATTCTTGAGGAAGTATCTCTCTTTGATGTTTATAAAGGAGCCGGTGTTCCCGAAGGAGAAAAAAGTTTGGCGTACAGTCTTGTTTTCCGCGCTTCGGACAGAACGCTGACGGACGCGGAAGTCAACGCCGCATTAGAAAAAATTCTCGCCTCTGTCAAAGAAAAAACCGGCGCGGCACTTAGGGAGTAACGATGCGAACGAGAAAGAAAAAATGGACTGACAGCGAACTTGCACAAAGTAAAATAATAAAATTTTATGATGACGCAGTAACGCAAAAAGGTAAATGGCATGACTTTTTTGAAACAACAGACGATATTTTTCTGGAAATTGGCTGCGGTAAAGGGCGATTTTCTTGTGAAATGTCCAAAAAGGGTAAATTCATGATTGCGTTGGAACGCGACAGTAAAGTTATCGCGTGTGCGTCACGGCTTGCGCGCACAAGTTATGATTCTCCTCAAAACCTGATTTTTGTAAATGCTGAAGCGGAAAAAATCTCTGAAATTTTTGCTGAACATGAGCTTTCGGGCATTTTTATGAATTTTTCCGACCCGTGGGAAGGCGGAAAAAAATTAGAAAAGAAACGTCTTACTCATAACGGCTTTTTAGAAAATTATTCAAAAATTTTACGTCCGGGAGGGATTCTTTCTTTCCGGACGGACAACGCCGCCTTATTTGAGTTCAGCATAAAACAATTAAAAGAAAGCCGTTTTGAAATTATAAGAATATCTGAAGATTTTCATTCGGAGCCTTATTTCGGAGAAACGCCGATGACTGAATATGAAATTAAATTTGCCGCGCTTGGCAATAAAATTCACTATGTTGAATGTAAAATGAAAGCCTTGGGATAAAAGTTCCCAAGGCTTTTTATTATTATTTAACGTATTTTTTAGCTTCTTCCGGAAGTGAATCAAGTTCACAGTTTATGCTTGCGACGAAACTGACGTTATGTGATTCGTTAAGCTGTTCAAATTTTTTAAGAAGTTTTACAATACCGTCATTATCTATATTTTTAATAACATTTGAAAGCCCGTCAATGAAAACTTCAACAATATCGTTGTCCTGTGAAAGTATTCCGCAAACAAAACCGACAAATTCACGGTAGTTTGAAAGCGGATAGTTTACTGTTTCAACAAAACGTACATCATGCGATAAATCAAAAATGTGTCTGCGGTCATCATCAATAAAAACAACATGCCCTTCACTATTTTTGACAGAGGCATTTGCAAGCGCAATCAAAGTTTTTGTTTTTCCGGCACCTTTACCGCCGGCTATTAGTTGTATCATCTACATCTCCTCCTGACATATGAGATTACATATATATTATACTCTTAATCAAAAGGAAAAACAAGCATAATGTAATGGTTTCTAATAATTTTCCCGCTGGAGAGCAAAATAAGCTTTTGGGTGAGAACAAACAGGGCAAATTTCCGGCGCGGACTGCCCGTAATGAATATGCCCGCAGTTTTGACATACCCAAACGCTGTCTTCCTGCCGCGAGAACACTTTGTCGTTTTCGATATTATCTAAAAGTTTACGATAACGCTGTTCATGAGTTTTTTCAATTTTGCCTACTTCTTCAAACAAAAACGCGATTCTGTCAAAACCTTCTTCGCGTGCCTGCGCGGCAAATTCGGAGTACATTTTTTCCCATTCATATTTTTCTCCGTCTGCGGCGTCGGCTAAATTTGCTTTTGTGTCGGGAACATTTCCGTCATGCAAAAATTTAAACCACAATTTCGCGTGTTCTTTTTCGTTGTCGGCTGTTTCCTGAAAAATTTCCGATATTTGATTAAGTCCTTCTTTTTTTGCTTGAGATGAATAGTAAGTGTATTTGTTTCTTGCCATTGATTCTCCGGAAAACGCCGCAAAAAGATTTGCTTCCGTTCTGCTTCCTTTTAATTCCATTACAAAACCTCCTTGTATAATGTTATTATACCGTGACATACATGGGAATATACGCTTGGGCAGTTTGTGTAAGATTATCAAATTGTATTAAAAACCGTCATTAAATAATTTATTCATTCGTTTTGTGCAAAACATACAAAATAAGTTTAAAATTTTCGTTGTTTTAATCAATGGAAAAGCAACAAGTCGTGTGCTATAATTTTAACAACTAATTAAGTAAGCTTTCCAAAATTTAAAGGGGGAACTCCAATGGCGAGTTTGGAACTTAAAAACATTGTTAAAAAATATTCTAATGGTTTTGTTGCCGTTCACGACTTCAGTCTTAGCATTGCGGACAAAGAATTTATTATTTTCGTAGGACCTTCAGGTTGCGGTAAATCTACTACACTGCGTATGATTGCAGGCTTGGAAGATATTTATTCAGGTGAACTTTGGATAGGCAATAAACTTATGAATGATGTTGCTCCCAAAGACAGAGATATTGCAATGGTTTTCCAGAGCTACGCGCTGTATCCGCATATGAGCGTGTATGACAACATTGCGTTTGGTCTTAAGCTCCGTAAAATGCCTAAAGAAGAAATTGACCGTCGCGTTCGTGAGGCGGCAAAAATACTTGACATTGCTCACCTTCTTGACAGAAAGCCAAAAGCACTTTCCGGCGGACAACGCCAGCGTGTTGCTATGGGTCGTGCAATTGTTCGTGAACCGCGCGTTTTCCTTATGGACGAACCGCTTTCAAACCTTGACGCAAAACTCAGAGTGCAGATGAGAACAGAAATTTCCAAACTTCACCAAAAATTGGGGACAACTTTCATTTATGTTACTCATGACCAGACAGAGGCTCTTACACTTGGTACAAGAATCGTTGTTCTTAAAGACGGTTACATTCAACAAGTTGATAGCCCGCAGAACCTTTACAACAAACCGAACAATTTGTTCGTAGCAGGCTTTATCGGCTCTCCGGCAATGAACTTTATTAACGCAACAGCCGAAAAAGTCGGCAATAAAGTTGTTTTGGCGTTTGGTCAGCATAAAATTGAACTTAATGAGAAAAAAGCAAAAGCCGTCGTTGACGGAAATTATATAGGCAAGGAAGTTATTTTTGGTATCCGTCCCGAAGATGTTCACGATGAACAGACGTTTATCAATATGTCGCCTAATACTACTCTTGATGCCGGAGTTGAAGTTACTGAACTCCTTGGTGCGGAAACATTCCTTTATCTTGTTATTGCAGGCTCAACTGTTACCGCGCGTGTTGACCCGCGTTCGACAGCAAAAGCCGGCGATACAGTTAAAGTTGCATTTGATGCTAACAGAATCCACGTGTTTGATAAAAATACCGAGAAAACTATTACTAACTAAATATCAAAGGGGAATTGTTTCCAATTCCCCTGTTTTTTCTTGTAGTTATTTCATTACGGAGGTTTCGGCTTGCTTTCAAACCAAATTATTAAAACAATGGTTGACGGACTAAAAACAATAACGCGGCGTGAAATTACCGTTGTTGAATATGACGGCAAAATTGCCGCCACCACCGAAAATAACCCTATAATAATTGATGATGAAAACATTACCTCGTTTATATGTTCACCGGCAGAAAGTCAACAAATTGCCGGTTGTCAGTATTTTAAAGCAATGGACGGAACTGTTGCGGAATATGTCGTTGTTATAAAAGGCGAAGATGAGGAATCTTATCGTATCGGTAAAATTGCCGCGTTTCACCTTCAGAGCCTTCTTGTTGCATACAAGGAGCGTTTTGACCGTGACAATTTTATAAAAAGTTTGTTGCTTGACAATATGCTGCTTATCGACATATACAGTCGTGCAAAAAAACTTAAAATAGAAAACGATGTTCGGAGAGTAGTTTATCTTATTGAAGTGAACTCCAACAAAGAACTGAACGCGATTGAGATTGTAAAAAACATTTTTCCTTTCAAAACCCGTGATTTTGTAACAGCATTTGATGAAAAAACAATTATCGTTATAAAAGAACTTGAGAACGAAACAGAAGAAGAAATAGAAGAACTTGCAGCAAGCATTTGTGATACTGTTCAAATAGAAACAATGAATAATGTTTATATCGCAATCGGAAAAGTAACCAAAGACTTGAAGAATGTTTCAAATTCATATAAAGAGGCCAAAATGGCTCTTGAAGTCGGTAAAATTTTTGACCCTGAAAAAAATATAATAAATTATCATAAATTAGGTATAGGAAGGCTTATTTATCAACTTCCGCCGTCGCTTTGCCAAATGTTCGTCAGTGAAGTGTTGCGCGGTTTTGACATCAGTCAGCTTGACGAAGAAACACTAAATACAATTTCAAAATTCTTTGAGTACAGTTTAAATGTTTCGGAAACAGCAAGACAACTCTATATTCACAGAAACACGCTTGTATATCGCCTTGATAAGATTCAAAAAATGACAGGTCTTGATTTGCGGAGTTTTGACGATGCAATAACATTTAAAATTACGCTTATGGTCAACGCTTATATGGCGTATAAGGAGGCATTTCCATTCGCGAGATAATGTCACACGGACTTCTTATTAAATACGGGGAAGTCGCGTTGAGAAAGAAAAACAGAGGAATTTA
>JAISHX010000136.1 GCA_031262335.1 Clostridiales bacterium | reverse complement strand
GTTCCAGTACATCGCCTATATTCATTATAAAAATATTCTTCTTATCCATGCCCAGTTCAACCGCAACTTCCTGATGTTTTTTCAGATGCCGATATTCTCCGTGAACCGGCATAAAGAATTTAGGTTTTATCAGCGCGTGCATAAGTTTAATCTCTTCCTGACTTGCATGACCTGACGCGTGCGTGTCCATGATGCCTTCATAAATCACATCCGCACCTTTGCGGAAGAGGTCGTTTATTACTCTTGAAATCGGTTTTTCGTTCCCGGGGATACTTGAAGCGGAAATTATAATTTTATCATTCGGTTTAATTTCAACCTGTTTGTGTTCGGCAGCCGCCATGCGTGTCAGCGCACTCATCGGCTCTCCTTGGCTGCCTGTTGTAATTATTACTACTTGCCCGTCCGGATAATTTTTTATTTCTGTAATATCTATGAAAATATTTTCCGGTGCGCTGAGATATCCTAATTCCATCGCTGTTTTTGCAACATTCAACATACTTCTGCCAACGAATGCCACTTTTCTTTTATGTCTTATTGCCGAATTTATTACTTGCTGTATTCTGTCTACATTTGAAGAAAAAGTCGCAACCATAATACGCTGGTTTTCAGAATCATTAAAAATATTCTCAAAAACTGTACCGACAGAGCGTTCGCTCATTGTATAACCTTTGCGTTCAACACCTGTGCTTTCGCAAAGATACAGTAAAACGCCGTCGCGTCCAAGTTCGGCAAAACGCCGAAGGTCTATCATGTCACCCTGAATCGGAGTATAATCAACCTTAAAATCGCCGGAGTGAATAACCATACCGACAGGAGTTTTTATTGCAAAAGCGACCGCATCTGAAATTGAGTGTGTTACACGGATAAACTCAATTTCAAATGCGCCGATTTTGACTGTATCTCCGGCTTTTTTGCAAATTTTTGTTGTTTTGTTATGCAAACCGTATTCTTTTAACTTTACGTCAACAAGTCCGAGAGTTAGTTTTGTGCCGTAAATTGGAACATTAAGTTCCTTGAGGGCATACGGCAACGCCCCGATGTGGTCTTCGTGTCCGTGAGTCAGAAATATTCCTCTTACCTTTTCTCTATTTTTAACAAGATAAGATATATCCGGTATAACAAGGTCAATACCGAGCATGTCATCCTCCGGAAAAGCTACTCCGCAGTCAACGATGATAATATCACCGCCATACTCAAACCCTGTCATGTTTTTTCCTACTTCCTGCAATCCTCCCAGCGCGAATACTTTTAATTTACCTTTTTTTGATGCCAAAAAAATCAGTGCCTCCAGTATTTATATATTAAGGTCGTAGTCTTTATCTTCGCCTTTGGAGAAAAGTCCCGCAATACGGTTAAACTCCTCGTCATCTTCTATTTCCTCATAAATCACGTCTTCATTTTCTTCCACAACTTCACGGAAAATCACGGCGTCTGATTCTTCGTCCTCAATTTCGTCAGCAGCAACCATAAGGAGATATTTTCCGTTTTCTGTTTCAATTGAATCAATAACATAGAAATCGATTTCTTCTCCGTCGTCTGCTGTCAATGTTACAATTTCCATTTCATCTTCGGTCTCATCGTCCAAGTCTAAGTCCAAAAGATACTCATCATCAATTCCCAATTTATCCATCATCCTTTCTTTTTGATTTTGTTGATTTTGGCAATCCAAGTAGCTTTGCAAAATTTGCGCCGCCGCCATCTTGTCAATTACTTCGCCGCGTTTCTTACGGCTAACATCTGCCTCAATAAGAATTTTTTCGGCAGCTACTGTTGACAGCCGCTCGTCAAACAACACGGCAGGAATATTTTTAAAACGCTTATTTAATTGCTTTACAAACCAGCGCGTTTTGTTACAGCGGTCGCCTTCGGAGTTGTTCATATTTTTGGGGAATCCCACAACAAAACGGCAAACGCCGTATTTATCACATATTTCCGAAAGTTCGTCAAGCGTACTTGATACATCTATTTCATTTTTGCGGCGCAAAACACATACTGCGTTCGCTGTAAGCAAAAGCGCGTCGCTGACGGCAACGCCAACAGTTTTAGAGCCGAAATCCAGCCCTAAAACTCTGCCGTTAGAATCTTGCATTTTCAAGATAGAATGTTACAATTTCCTCCAAAAGCTCATGCCGTTCAAGCTTGCCGATGCGGCTCCTCGCATTTTTATATCCGGTAATATAAGTAGGGTCTCCGGACATTATATAGCCGACAATCTGATTAACAGGATTATAGCCTTTTTCGATTAGTGCCGTATGCACGTCAGCCAAGACGGAACGCGCATCAGTCTTATCGGCTTTGTCAACCGTCCTAAACTTTTGGGTATCGGTGATACTTTGATTCATTTAAAAAACCCCTTTTGGGCGTACATAACACACGCCCCCTACATCTTTTCAAATACCGGAGAACATCTTTTCCGCATCATAAGAATCAAGCTTTACACGGACAATTTCACCGGAATGTACTTCTTTTTTAATACATACGGGGACGTAATTTTCGGCATATCCGAAAGACTCTCCCGATTCTGTTTTTTCAACGAGGACGTTTACAAACTTGCCTTCCATTTTTGAAAAAAACTTTTGAGTAAGCTTTTGGGACAAATCAATAGCTTTTTTTGCGCGTTCGGACTTGACATGTTTTGTTATCTGTCCTTCCATTGAAGCGGCTTTTGTGCCGTCTTTTTTGGAAAACGGAAATACATGAATTTTCATAAAACCGATTTTTTCGGCAAAAGTTAGAGAATCGTAAAAGTCCTGTTCAGTTTCTCCCGGGAATCCTGTTATCATATCTGTTGTTATGGCACAGTCCGGAAAATTTTCATACAAACTTTCTGCAGAACGCAAGAACGTTGCTGTGTCATAAGCTCTGCGCATTGACCTCAGTATTTTGTCGGAGCCGCTTTGAAGTGAAAGGTGAAAATGCGGACAGACATTTTTGTGAACTTTTAGATATTCTATGAACGAATCGGTTATTACGTTCGGCTCAAGAGAACCAAGTCTTATTCTTTCAATGCCGCTTGAAAGTGTTACGTCTATTGCGTCTGTTAAAGTTGTTCTTTCTTGAAAATCTTTCCCAAAAGATGCAAGATGAATACCTGAAAGAACAATTTCTCTAAAACCTGATTTTACTAAACGCTCCGCCTCTTTTGCAATATCAGAAAGTGGTCGGCTTCTAACCGCGCCTCTTGCATAAGGAATAGCACAATACGAACAATATCTGTCACACCCGTCTTGAATTTTAACGAAGGCACGCGTTCTTTCCAAAATATCGCCAAGTTGTAACGGCTCAAAAATACGCTCTGTTTTTATATCGCCGACAGATATTTTTTTTCTGCCTGTGAGAATATATTGTTCAACTAACAGAGGAATATTTCCGCGCTCTTTTGTGCCGACAACAACATCTGCAATTGCCGAAACAGCCTCCGGTTCAAGCTGACTGAAACACCCTACAGCAACAACAACCGCCGCAGGATTTGTTTCTTTTGCTTGGCGCAACATTTGTCTGGATTTTCTGCCGCTTGTACCTGTAACCGCGCAAGTATTAACTATATATACATCGGCTTTTTGTGAAAAGTCAATAACATGCCAACCTTTTTCACAAAAAGCCGACAAAACCGCCTCTGTTTCATAGA
>JAISHX010000129.1 GCA_031262335.1 Clostridiales bacterium | reverse complement strand
ACACTATCGCCGTCCTCAATTCTCCCTACAGGATTGTCATTTTGGGCAATGACAAACGGGGGAAGGTCTTGGTCGATAATATTTTCATGTTCGGCACGGAATTTTGTTATTGCTTCGGTCGCCGTTGCGAATTTCTCACCTATCCCCAAAACATGAGTATCCCAGCCGCGTTTAACCATAGACCAGTCTGCCTCATATCTGTCCATTGTTATTTTCATTCTGCCGCCGCCGCTTGCAATTTTTGCGTCAAATGACGCGTCATTAAGTGCGGCGGTTGTTTTTTCCAAATCATCGACATAAGTAAGTGCGCTTGTCGCGGGGACGTCACGTCCATCCAAAAGAACATGGATACGAACTGTTTTTACACCCTCTTTTTTTGCCTGAGTAACCATTGCCTTTAAATGAGCGATGTTTGAATGGACATTTCCGTCGGACAACAAACCGAGAAAATGTAATGTTCCGCTTTCTTTTACGCGACCGACAAGTGCTTTCCATGTATCGGACTCGTACATGCCTCCCGTTTCTATTGAGTGGTTTACAAGCTTTGCTCCTTGAGCATAAATCTGTCCACAGCCAAGTGCATTATGACCGACTTCGCTGTTACCCATGTCGCTGTCGTCCGGCAAACCCACGGCTGTACCGTGGGCTTTTAACAGTGCGTGCGGACATTCTTTTTTCAGAACATCAAGAGTCGGTGTACTTGCTGCGATAACTGCGTTTCCAAATTCGGACGCTTTTTCGCCGACGCCGTCCATGACTATAAGAATTATCGGTTTAGGCATTAAATTTCCTCCCCAATGTATTCCGGAGAAATTTCTTCCTCGTCAACAAACTCTTTTCTAAGGTTTCTGTCTGAAAGCTTAGATAAATACAAAAGACCTGACGCCATTTCCGGACGTAACATATCTTCCGAGTAACGGAACTGCCAGTTTCCGACGGCAACCCCGGGAACATTTATTCTTGCGTAGGAACCAAGCCCCATAATGTCTTGAATCGGAATAACTGCGTAATTTGCGGCAGAGAGGAATGCAAGGCGAATCATATCCCACGAAACATCGTCGCCTGAAACATTCATATAACGGCGGAACTGGTCACGAACTTTTTCGTCAACCTTTGAATACCAACCGGCTGTTGTATCGTTATCGTGAGTGCCCGTGTATATAACAACGTTAGCAGTCTTGATATTGTGAGGCATATTTGCGTTGTCAGACTCTCCTCCGTCAAAGCCGAACTGAAGAATCTTCATACCGGGTAAATTAAACTGGTCACGAAGGTTTTCAACAGCTTCAGTCAAGACGCCCAAGTCCTCCGCAATAATCGGAAGTTTACCGAGCTTTGCCTCAATTGCTTTAAACAGTTTTTCGCCCGGACCTTTTGTCCATTTGCCCTCGATTGCCGTTGTTTCTCCGAACGGGATTCTCCAGTAGCTTTCAAATCCGCGGAAGTGGTCGATACGGAGAATATCAACAAATTCAAGCATATGAGAGATTCTTTTAATCCACCAATCATAGTCTTGTTTTTCGTGTTCTTTCCAAGCATAAAGAGGGTTGCCCCAAAGCTGTCCTGTTGCGCTGAAATAATCCGGCGGAACACCCGCTACAGCAACAGGCCAGTTTTCCTCATCGAGCTGGAACAAGTTCTTATTTGCCCAAACATCGGCAGAATCCATTGCAACGAATATTGGAATATCTCCTATAATTTTTATTTCTCTTTCATTAGCGTAACGTTTTATTTCTGCCCATTGTTTGCAAAATACATATTGCGTATAGCGGAAAAAGTTTACTTCGTCGGCGAGTTTTTCTTTCCATGCTTTGACGGCATCCTCACCCGCGCGGATAATATCGTCCGGCCAGCTAAGCCATGCTGCGCCGTAATAATAATCTTTTGTCAAGCCTTCACCAATGCGGTATATACTTTTTTCTCTGAATGTTTTAAATTCATCAGATTCAAATTCGTTTTTGCGTTGCTCAATCAAATGATTTTTGATTGCAGCGAAAAGGCAATAATTGTCGAGCCAGCTTTCGTGCTTTTTACAGAAATCGCTGAAATCATTTTTTTGTTCCTGAGAAGCTTTTTCAAGGAAAAGACCATACGACTTTTTAAGCAAACCTGTTTTGTATTCGATTACATTGCCGTACTCGACTTTGTGGGCGGAGAACTGAGGAACGTCTGCAACATCTTCCGGGTTAAGAAATCCTTCGGCAATAAGCTCGTCCGGCGAGATAAGCATATGGTTGCCGGCGAATGTCGAAAAGCTCTGATAAGGCGAATCGCCGAAACTCGTAGGGTTTATAGGCAGTACCTGCCACAAACTTTGCCCGCCTGCTTTTAAAAAGTCAATAAAATCGCGAGCACCTTTTCCCAAATCTCCGATTCCGTAACGTGACGGAAACGATGTGGGGTGATTCAGAACCCCGCTTATTCTTTTTTGTCTTTTTTTCATGCGTCATCCTCTTCCTTTTTTTAGACTTGACAGTTGCCTTTCAAAATTTATAAAAATCTAACAAAATCTAAATTATATTAGATTTTTGATTTGATTTCTGCTTCATCCTTGCCTTTGACAAGTCCACAGACTTAACTTTCGGTGAAGCCCACCGTAGTATGTTTATTTGGTAAAATACATCTTTTCTTATTATACACCATCTACGGAATACTTTACAATAAATTTTGAAAAAATATTACAGTATTATATTCAAGTTATCGGCTAAAAATATTAACAGCCTTATAAGAAGGCTAAATATTTTTTGGGAGGATATTATGAAAAGGAATATATTGGTCATAATAGCCGCGGTATCGACAGTATGCGCG
>JAISHX010000128.1 GCA_031262335.1 Clostridiales bacterium | reverse complement strand
AAGCAAAACATCTTGCAAAAATAAATCCCCGCATGTATATCCGGTAATACAAAGCTCCGGAAAGCACAGAACGGAAATACCGTTATTTTCGGCATTTTTTATTTCTGTAAGAATTGAAGTGGCATTGCCAAGGCAATTAGCTACATCTATTTTTGGTGAAACTGCCGCAACACTTAAAAAGTTTTCAAACACAACAAACTCCTTATTTACTAAAAAAGCGGGTTTTATACCCGCTTTTAAATATTAGCTTACAACATACAGTTTTTGTACTGCATCATTTTTCTTTGCAGAATGAGAAATAGGATTATAAGTTGGAACAATATCCATTACTGCCGTGCGTATATCAAATTCATCATTCAACATATTGTTTTTAAGATGTTCAATTTGATTCCAAAATACACGCTCATTAAATTCAATTGGTTTCCCGATATGAATTAACGAATTTTCTGTTTTTTGTAATCCTTCTTCTTCCATAAGAAGTTCTTCATACAATTTTTCTCCGGGGCGAAGTCCTGTAAACTTAATTTGCATATCTACATACGGAGTAAAACCTGAAAGTCTGATTAAATTTTCCGCAACATCAAGAATTTTAACCGGACTACCCATATCAAGTACAAAAATTTCTCCACCTTTGGCGTATACGCCGGCTTGCAAAACAAGCGAAACAGCTTCCGTTATTGTCATGAAGAATCTTGTAATTTTAGGGTCGGTTACAGTAACGGGACCGCCTTCGGCTATTTGCTTCTTGAAAAGCGGAATAACACTGCCGTTTGAGCCGATGACATTACCAAATCGGACTGCAACAAAATCTGTTTTGGAAATTTCGTTATATTGCTGAACAATCATTTCGCATATACGTTTTGTAGCACCCATAATATTTGTCGGATTGACAGCCTTGTCTGTAGAAATCATAACAAATCGTTTTACGCCAAATTTGTGTGCGGCACGGACGACATTTAATGTGCCGAAAACATTATTTTTAACTGATTCATTCGGACTGTCCTCCATTAAAGGAACATGTTTGTGTGCCGCCGCGTGATATACAACATCAGGATGATATTCCTCAAATATAGAATCCATTCTTTCAGAATCACGAATAGAGCCAATCAGCGTAACAACATTAACGTTTGAAAATTTCCGTTTTAACTCATTTTGTATGTCATAAGCATTGTTCTCATAAATATCAAGAATTATAAGCATAGAAGGTGAAAATCCGGCAATTTGTCTGCAAAGTTCGCTGCCGATTGACCCGCCTCCCCCCGTAACTAATACGGTTTTGCCGTTTATGTATTCATTTACAGAAGAAGAATCAATATTTACTTGCTCTCTGCCCAAAAGGTCTTCAAGCTGTACTTTACGGACATGTTCAACACCAAGCTTTTGTGTCAAAGATTGGTTGATACTTGGCAGAGTTTTTAATTCGCAACCGGTTTCACGACAAATTTTAAGGACTTCCGCACGTACTTCCAAGTCTGAAGGAATTGCATAAATAATTTCGTTCACTTTAAATTTTTTTACCGCCGTCTGAATAGATTCACGCCCGCCGACAATTTTTACGTTATTTACAAATTTCCCGTGTTTGGTTTTGTCGTCGTCAATTACACAAACAACTTTTTCACAAGCAAAGTCCCGACTTTGTGAAAATTCTTTGATTAGCATACTTCCGGCGGCACCGGCACCGATAATCATAATATTGCTTAAAGATTTTCCGGTTGTACGACCGTAAAAATGTCGTATGAAACGATAAATAAAGCGACTGCCGGCAACAAACAGCATAAGCAATAATGCGTTGTTGACATAACAGCTATACGGAAGGCTGACATTTGCCACAACTCCGACACATGCAGAGAGTGACGCGCTTATCAGAACAGCCGAAAAAATCAAAACCGCCTCTGTTACTCCGGCGAAACGCCAAATACTGTTATATAAGCGGAATGCGTCAAAAACTATAAGTGAAATAATTATGTTAATCGGCAATACGATTAAAAGGTTCTGCTTATAGTCTGACGGAATAATATCCCAGTTAAATTCAAAACGCAAAGCAAGTGAAACAGCCAATGCTGTACTTATAAGAAATACATCCGCAATGACAAAAAATAATGAACTTTTGATAAAGCTTTTCATAAGTACCTCCAGTACCCTGAATTGCCTCTCCCACTTTGGGAAATAACATCGTCAAAATAGGAGAGGACTTATTTATTTACACGTTTACGTTTTCTCTTTGTTGTTTGCTTACATGGAAGAAAGCACGGACAACATACCAAACTAAAATCAGGAAAGGTATGCCCAAAGCACAGCCGGCGAAAAGCAATAATAAAATTTTGAGTGATATTGGAGATTGTACACTTGAGGGAATAGCCGTTTGAATTGCATCTTGGAAAACAAACCCTTTGTAGTATTCTTCCGCGACCGTATTAGTAACTTTTACTAAAGAGTTAATATCGTCACGGAGTTTACGTAAGTTTGCTTCAACAGTCGCTTCGTATACTTCGCGGCGTGCTCCGGGAACAATTTCTACATTATTGCTAAGTCTTTGTGATCTATCTTGAAGTTTTTTTATGGATGCCTCAATTGAAGTTACGGTGGCGTATGCATCTACTTTCTGACGGGTAAGATTGTCATACTCTTCGCTTCCGGAGACAGTAAGCGGGGCGGCTGATTCGCCTTCAGAACCGCCATAAGACGGTAACAGCAATGTGCTTTGCGTCCGTTCATAGCTTGCAATTGCCTGTTCAATATTTGTAACAGTTTTTTTAGCCGCTTCTAAGTTTATTTGCAAATTTAAAACTTGCGAATTATATATTGCTAAAAGCCTGTTTTTGTCTTTTGTAAGATTAAATCCATAAATAAGAGAATCAATTTGTGTAGCGTCCACATCTTTGAGAACGTTCGCCTGCTGTAAAATATCTGAAAAACGCAATCCTGTTGAAGGCGAAATAAAATCTCCTTTTTCGGTATTTTTTTCCGTAAGGAACGTGTTAAGTCTGTCAAGCGGAATTTCGCAAAGGCTGAGTTGGTCAACATAATCATAGTCTTCAAACTTTAGAAAAGAGTCATTTGCGTCTAATTCACTGACAAGACTATAGTTGCCGTAATATTCTGTAAACCATTCATAATAAGTGTTTATAAGAGAATCAAGAAAATTTTTTGCGTCATTGTCGGATAAATCCCATGATGCCGGTTTGTTTAAAGTTATGACAAACTGTACAGGAAAATATTTTTGGTCAAGAATAGCAAACGGAGCAGTTGGGTCCTCTTCAATAATACTGCGGTAAGCCAAAATTCTCTGCATCGTATCATCTGGCACAATACCTTCAATTTGTATATGTTGACGGAA
>JAISHX010000085.1 GCA_031262335.1 Clostridiales bacterium | reverse complement strand
CCGATTATGCATATAATAAGGAACTCCGCAGACCACGGCATCGAAATGCCGGAAGAACGCCGTTTCCTTAATAAACCTGAAAAAGGCACTATATTGCTTGAAGCCAAAAACTCCGGCAGCGATATTCTTATAATAATCAAAGACGACGGCGCAGGACTTAACCGCGAATCTATACTAAAAAAAGCGCGTACAAACGGACTTCTCACAAAACCTGAAAACGAATATACAGACCGTGAAATACACCAATTTATATTCATGCCCGGATTTTCTACGAATGCGGTTGTTACAAACTACTCCGGACGCGGCGTAGGAATGGATGTTGTTGTCAAAAATCTTGAACTTGTAGGCGGTGTTGTCCTTGTTGACAGCACACCCGGCGAAGGCTCCACGTTTACCCTTAAAATACCGCTGACCCTTGCAATTATTGACGGTATGGTAGTTAAAATGGGTAAAGCGAAGTATATTATCCCGATTATGTCAATAAAAGATACTTTCCGTCCGAAACTCAAAGATATTTTCTATGACCCTAGCGGCAATGAAATGATTAGCGTCCGCGGGAATGTATACAATGTCGTTCGCTTGTATAAGGAATTCGGCATGACTTCCGAAATTACTGAAGTTGAAAACGGAATCATGGTCATGCTTGAAAATAATGACAATTTTGTCTGCTTGTTTATTGACGACCTTGTTGCCGAACAGGCAATCGTCGTTAAAGCTATTCCAAAGTATATTAAAAAAGCTAAAGGCGTAAGCGGCTGCACGCTTTTGGGTAACGGTGAAGTCAGCCTAATTCTTGATGTGGCGGGCTTCTTTGACAATTAAAGTCTGCAGCGAGGAGGGAAACAAATGTCAGTATCTGAAATTGATTTGGGCTTGCCCATGGAAAAACAACATGAGGAAGAATACGATGCAACCAAAGACCTTTATCTCAGCTTTAAAGTTGATGAAGAAGAATACGCCATCGGCGTTATTCAAGTAAAAGAACTCGTTCCTATATGCGCAATTACTGTTGTACCTGACACGCCTGACTTCCTTAAAGGAATCGTAAATTTGCGCGGCGATATTGTACCGGTTATCAACGTACGTACGCGTTTCCGTAAAGAAGAAATTCCGTATGACGAAAATACCTGTATAATTGTTATTTATCACGAAGATTATATAATGGGTCTGATTGTTGACCAAGTTGTCGGTGTTTATACGATAATGCCGGAGGATATTGCTCCGCCGCCTCACGCCAAACTTAGTTACAGCAATATGTTTGTCAGGAACATCGGCAAAGCAAATGACGGACTTAAATTATTGCTTGACCTTGACAAGTTGCTTACACAGTAGTTAATTGTTTTGGCAGACGGGGGCTTCAAGCCCCCCCTGCTTAATATTCATTTTTTATCTAATTAAGTTAGACGCTCGTTAACATATAACCGTGGAACACACGGGGTTAGAAGGACATTTTCTTGAGTATGGAATCTATTCAATGCGTTTGTATTTACCTTGTTGCATCTGAAAAAGAGATAAGTTTCATAAAAGATTGTATTTATAGATTTGGCAAGAATACGGAAATTGTTTCCGTTACCAAATTCGGCGAAGAACCTGTCCGTCCCGCAAAAGGCGTGTCGGTAGTTCTTGAATACGATGAAACTAATCCTAATTCACAAAGATATGCCTCCTTTTTTGAGAAAAGTGATATTCCCTTTGTCGCACTTTGCAAAAGCGCACACGCAGGTTTTTCAGCAATTAACGGCAATCTGGGTGAAATGATGGTTGTCTCGAAAATTCCGATAACCGACGAAGAGAAAAAAATGTTTGCGTTCTCCCTTATCAATAAACTCAAAATGCTCCCTCTTAAAGCCGCCGCTTCTGAACGCACTCTTAAAACCACTTATTCTACGTCTTTTAATAAAATCATTGCGATAGGCTCTTCTACAGGAGGTACAGAGGCACTTGTTGAAGTGCTGAAAAATCTAAGACCGGATTGTCCGCCTATTTTGATTGTTCAACACATGCCGCCCGTTTTTACGAAGCTTTTTGCCGAAAGACTTCACAAAAACTGTCCGATGTCTGTGTGGGAGGCAAAAAACGGAGATAAACTTCAAACAGGACTTGCACTTATTGCCCCGGGTGAAATGCACATGACATTATGTTTTGAAAACGGAAAATATTTTGTTGAGTGCCGACATGGTGAAAAAGTACACGGGTGTTGTCCAAGTGTTGACATTCTGTTTAATTCTATAGCAAAAACTGCCGCCGATAAAACTGTTGCCGTAATTCTTACAGGTATGGGTGCGGACGGAGCAGACGGAATGGTGAATCTTCGGCGCAGAGGTGCGTTTACAATCGGACAGGACAAAGATTCGAGCATTGTTTACGGTATGCCGCGTGCGGCTTTTGAACGTGGCGGAGTTATCGTTCAAAGGAGATTAACTGATATTTCCAGAACAATTTTAGAAAACATATAAAGGAGCGATTGTCTTGAGCTTTTTAGACACAATTAAAACCCGCGCAAAATCTAACAAAAAAATTATTGCTTTACCTGAAACAAGCGACATTAGAACGCTTAAAGCGGCGGATATTGTTTTGCGTGAAGGTATTGCCGACATTGTTTTGGTCGGCAAAAAAGAAGATATGGAGAAAGTTGCAAGTGACGCAGGTGAAAAACTTGACCTTTCTGCCGCATCTTTTATTGACCCTGCCAATTACGAAAAAATTGATGAACTTGTTGACAAATTATATGAATTAAGGAAAGCAAAAGGCTTGACACCCGAAAAAGCACGGGAAATTCTTACAACCGATTACCCGTACTTTGCAAACATGCTTGTTAAGGAAGGTCTTGCCGACGGTATGGTTTCCGGCGCAATTCATTCGACAGCGGACACGCTCCGCGGCGCACTTCAAATTGTTAAAACTGCCCCCGGAACAAAACTTGTTTCCGCATTCTTTGTTATTTGTGTTCCTGACTGCGAATACGGCGAAAACGGCGTTTTTGTTTTTGCCGACAGCGGACTTAATCAAAATCCAAATCCTGAAGAGCTTGCCCATATTGCAATCAGCTCTGCGGCATCGTTCCGCCAACTTGTAGGCGCAGAGCCTGTTGTTGCTATGATTTCTCACTCTACAAAAGGCTCCGCAAAACATGCTGATGTTGATAAAGTAGTTGAGGCAACAAAAATAGCAAAATCTCTCGCGCCAAACGTAAAGCTTGACGGTGAATTTCAGGTTGACGCGGCAATTGTGCCTTCAATAGGGGCATCAAAGGCTCCCGGCAGTGATATTGCCGGCAAAGCAAACGTTCTTGTTTTCCCTGACTTGGATACAGGCAACAGTGCATATAAGCTTGCACAAAGACTTGCAAAAGCAGAGGCGTATGGTCCGATTACTCAAGGCATAGCCAAACCTGTGAACGACCTCTCACGCGGCTGTTCTGCCGAAGATATAGTCGGTGTCGTTGCGATAACCGCTGTTCAGGCACAATAATCAACCTCATAAGGAGTAATTTACATGAAAATTCTTGTTTTAAACTGCGGCAGTTCTTCCCTGAAATATCAGCTTTTTGATATGGAAAACGAGTCGGTTTTGGCAAAAGGTATTTGTGAAAAAATCGGCATGGAAGGGTCTTTTAATAAGCATGAGGCGGCAGGTGAAGAGGTTAAAACTGTTGTTGACCTTGAAAATCATTCTGTTGCGGTTAAATTTGTTCTTGATGCTTTGATGAATGAAAAAACAGGCGTAATTAAAAATGTATCCGAAATTTCTGCCGTTGGTCACAGAGTTGTCCACGGCGGTGAAGATTTATATGAATCGGTCATTATTGATGAAAAAGTCAAAAAACTCATAGACCAATGTTCAGACCTTGCGCCGCTCCACAATCCTCCAAACTTGATTGGAATTAACGCATGTGAGGCTATTATGCCTAATACTCCTCAAGTAGCTGTTTTTGATACCGCTTTCCATCATACAATGCCAAAAATGGCATACCTTTATGCTCTCCCATATAAATATTATCAGGATTATAAAGTCCGTAAATATGGTTTCCACGGAACAAGCCACCGTTACGTTGCAGGCAGAGCCGCCGAGATTCTTGGCAAAAAACCTGAAGACCTGAAAATTATAACATGTCACCTTGGCAATGGCGCAAGCATTTGTGCTGTTAAAGGCGGCAAATCAGTTGATACAAGTATGGGATTTACCCCGCTTGAAGGTCTTATGATGGGTACGCGTAGCGGCGACCTTGACCCTGCCGCCGTACTTTATATAATGGAAAAAGAAAATCTTTCGCCTAAAGAGACCGGAAATATTCTTAACAAGCAGTCCGGTGTTTTGGGAGTAGCCGGAATCGGTAAGAGCGACTTCCGTGATATTGAAAATGCTGTAGCGGAAGGCGTTGTAAATGCCGGTCTTTCTCTTGAAATGTTTGATTACCGTGTTGCAAAATACGTTGGAGAATATGCGGCGGCTATGAACGGTGTTGATGCTATCGTCTTTACTGCAGGAATCGGTGAAAATAGTGCCGCAAGACGTACAGCCATTTGTTCATATTTAGAATATCTTGGTCTGAAAGTTGACGGCAACAAAAATAATACACGCGGTAAGGAGATTATTTTCTCAACAGATGATTCCGCAGTAAAAGCTATCATTATCCCAACTAATGAAGAACTTGTTATTGCGCGTGATACTCTTGAATTAGTGAAAAAATAATCTTAAAGGCGAGGGATTTCCTCGCCTTTGTTTTGTTTTTATGCAGACTTTATATTCTTTTTCAAAATAAGTGTTGATAAATTCATTTCTATGAGGTATGATATTAAGTATAATCGGGGAACGGGGGCAATATTATGGCTTTTGATAATGTTGGCAAGGCATATGATTTGGAAATGGATTTTGTTTATGTTCCGGAAGGACACACCGAATTTGAAATTGAACGTGTGCATATGACGTTAAAAGTTAAATCTGACTCAATGATGGCAATTTCTCTAAAGTCGGATATTCCTGTTTCCGACAACGACCTCAAAACAGTATTTGATACAATTTCAAATTTGCTGTTTAAAAAAATGCGTATTGATTTACGCAGCTATTGTGATATAACTTTTATTGAACCTAACGTAACAGAGAGCATTTCTTTTTCAGACGACAAAATTATTAGAAGGGATATGTCATACCATGGGTGATTACTTTGTAATGCTCTCTGAATTGGCAGAGCATTACAACCTCAAAACGATTACGCAAACTACCGATATAAGCACAATTAAAATCTGTGTGCCGGAAGTGAACCGCCCTGCTCTTCAACTTGCGGGCTTTTATGATTATTTTGACGAAGAACCTATTCAGATAATAGGTAAAGTTGAGTATTCTTATTTGGAAGGTCTTTCCGACTGGGAACGTTCTGCAACTTTGCGGCGGCTTTTTGACTGTAAAATCCCTTGTGTGATTTTTACACGCGGAATTGAGCCTTTTCCTGAGGCGATTGATTTCGCCGAGTCGGCAGGTGTTCCTCTGCTTCAAACAACTGACGCAACATCAGACTTTACGGCAGATGTTATTCGCTGGATGAAAGTTGCTCTTGCACCAAGAATTTCAATGCACGGCGTTTTTGTCGATATATTCGGCGAAGGCGTACTGATTATAGGTGAAAGCGGCATAGGAAAGAGCGAAACGGCTCTTGAACTTGTTAAGCGCGGACACCGCTTGATTGCCGATGATTCTGTTGAAGTTAAACGTGTTTCAAATGAAACACTAATCGGCACTTGTCCGGAAATTTTGCGTTATTTTATCGAATTGCGCGGTATAGGTATTATTGACGTTCAGCAAATGTTCGGAGTTGAAGCAATAAAAGCTACACAAAATATTGATTTAGTTATCAAACTTGAAGTTTGGGACAAAATGAAAGGCTATGACAGACTTGGACTTAACGAAGAATATATGGATATTCTTGGAATAGATATTGTTTGTCATTCAATTCCGATTCGTCCCGGGCGTAATATTGCCATTATTTGTGAATCGGCGGCAATAAATCACAGACAGAAAAAAATGGGTTATAACGCTGCAAAAGCCTTGCAAGAACGTGTCGAAAGCAAGTTCATAGCGAATAATCCATGAAAAACCGGAATAAATAAATAGTATCAATCTGAACCGGAGGGTTAAAGTTGCCTGATTTTATTGAATTAGCAAAAGAAGCGTCGTCGCCGGAGTGCGTTTTTATTGATGTTCCAATGAGTGAAAAAACAACGTTCCGAACCGGCGGCAACGCGGCGTTTTTTATTGCCCCCGCAACGATAAACGAGCTTGTAGATGTAATCGGCGTGTGCGAGGAGAAAGGCGTCAAGTTCTTTGTTTTGGGCAACGGCTCAAATGTCTTGGTTAAAGATGGTGGATTTGCCGGTGCTGTTATTACAACACGCGGCATAAATAAGGTAGAGCTTAAAGAACACGGCAAAATCCGCGCCGAAGCCGGTGCATTGCTTTCAAAAACTGCTAACTTTGCACTTGATAACGACCTTGCGGGACTTGAATTTGCGTCCGGAATACCGGGGACAGTCGGCGGCGCGGTTTATATGAATGCCGGAGCATATGACCGCGATATTGCTGGCGTTTTTGAAAAAGCTTCTGCCCTTACTGTTGACGGCGACATTGTTGAGCTTACAAATGAAGAAATGAATTTTTCATACCGTTTCAGCAACGCACAAAAAAACGGATATATTATTCTTGATGTTGTTTTTACACTTAAAAACAGCGTTTATATTGATATTAAAAACGAGATGTTATCATTAAACAAGAAACGTGAGGAAAAACAGCCTCTAAACCTGCCAAGTGCCGGTAGTGCGTTCAAGCGTCCTCAAGGCAATTTTGCAGGTAAACTGATTATGGAGGCAGGGCTTTCCGGTTTTACAATCGGAGGAGCGCAAGTTTCACCAAAGCATTGCGGCTTTATTGTTAACATAGGCGGCGCAACTGCCAAAGATATAATTTCTTTGGTTGAGCATATTCAGAATACTGTTTTCGCTGAATTTAGCATTGCTCTTGAGCCGGAATTTAAAATTATCGGAGACGATTAACATGAGTCAGACACGGTTTGTAATAGTCACGGGGATGTCCGGCGCGGGCAAAAGTTCCGCGCTTAAATTTATGGAAGATATGGGCTTTTTTTGTGTTGATAACCTTCCGCCCGCTCTTATTACAAAATTTATTGAGGTTTGTGCAAAAGCAGGCTCTGCATTTGACAAAATTGCCCTCGGAATTGACGCGCGGGGGGGCAGTCTGCTTAACGAGCTGTTGCCGTCTCTTGCAAATGTTGATACAAAAATTACAGGAGGTCAGTTTCGTCCTCAGACGCTTTTTCTTGATGCGTCCGATGAAACGCTGATAAAACGTTATAAAGAAACCCGCCGCAACCATCCTCTGGCACGCGGTGCAGGAGAAGATTCCGTCGAAAAAGGAATTGCGCGTGAACGTACGCTCCTTGCGGAAATAAAAATGTGTTCAGATTACATAATCGACACTACACGTTTACGGACTAAAAATTTAAAGGAAAAAATCTCCGAAATATTCCTTGAAGATAAAAGCTTTGAAAGTCTTATTATTACTGTTCTTTCATTTGGCTTCAAGTACGGCATACCGATTGATTCCGACCTTATTTTTGATGTTCGTTTTATTCCTAATCCGTTTTATGTTGATGAGTTGAAAAATTTATCCGGTAATGATACGCCTGTTCGTGATTTTGTTATGAGTTACTCTGTTTCTCAAACATTTATTTCCAAGCTTACCGAAATGATGGAGTTTCTGATTCCCTATTATATTGAGGAAGGCAAAACACGGCTTGTTATCAGCATTGGCTGTACAGGCGGCAGACACCGCTCTGTTACTTTTGCTAACCTATTACAGGATATACTGTCCAAAAGCGGTCATACTGCTTTTGTTGCTCATAGGGATGTGGAAAAATGAGTTTCTCCGAAAAAGTTAAGCGTGAACTTATTTCGGTACTTCCTCCCGCACGTCATTGCCGAATTGCCGAAATGGCTGCTCTTATTTGCGGCGGCGGCTTTTTTAAAGACAATAATTTCACATTCAGAAATGATAAAACTATCGCTAAAGAAAAATTTACCGCTATTTTGCAGAAAGATTTTGACGATGAATTTAATGAAAAAGTCATAAAAGCAACTAAAAGTTCGTTTGCTGATGACGGATTGCCCATTTGTTGTATTCCTAAAATTTTAATAACAAGTTCCTGTTGCAAGCGCGCCTTTCTTCGCGGAGCGTTTCTTTGTGCGGGTTCTGTTAATGAGCCGGGTTGCGGAAACCATTTGGAGATTTATTCTCGCTCAGAATCGTATGCAGAAGAGATTAAATCTCTTTTTATTGATTTAGAGCTTGACCTGTACCCAAAAACAATGCAGCGCAAAAACCGTATTGTCGTCTATTTTAAGGACGGTGAACAAGTCAGTGCCGTTCTTGGCGCACTTTCGGCTTTTGGAGCGATGCTTTGCTTTGAAAGCAAGCGTGTTGAATCAAACGTAAACAACCAAATTAACCGTAAGGTAAACTTCCAAAATGCAAATATGGAAAAAACGATAAACGCCGCAATGGAACAAACTCACTATATTCTTAAAATCGAGCGTGCTGTCGGTCTTGAGGTACTTCCTAAACATCTTGAGGAAACCGCACGTTTACGGCTTGCACATCCTGAATATAGTCTTCAGGAAATTGGACGGGCTCTTGAAGTTCCTGCCGGAAAATCAAGCGTAAATCATAGACTAAAGCAGATAAAGGCTATATCGGAGAAATACTGAAATTTTTCCGTAAAGTTCCCACGAAGCCTCCGCCTTAGCGGCGGGCAGTATGTCAAACGTCTATAAATCACTATAAACAACTCTTTTAGGGGGATATAAATGACAGAAAAAACAATCGTAACCGGACTTAATCTTGAGGCGCGTCCTGCCGCTATTCTTGTTCAGTTGGCGAGTCAATATAATTCAAGCGTTTTCCTGAAACGTGATAACAAAAC
>JAISHX010000074.1 GCA_031262335.1 Clostridiales bacterium | reverse complement strand
TCAATTGGTTTTGGAATAAAGTCGTTCATACCTGATTTAAGGAACATTGCTTTCATTCCCATGCCTGTATTTGCGGATAACGCAAGTATAGGCACAGTTGAAAGATAGTCGGCTGTATGCTGGTTGCCGTATGCGCGTATTCTTTTGGTCGCCTCAAGACCGTCCATAATCGGCATCATGTGGTCCATAAATATCATGTCATATTTTTTGCATAGTGCCATTTCGACTGCTTCCGCGCCGTTCAGCGCAACATCGGCATGAATATTATGAGTTGAAAGATGTGCCAGCGCAACTTTCAGATTTATAGCATTATCGTCAACGACAAGGACTTCTACATCGTCCGTTGCGCGAACAATTGAAATATTACTCAATGTGCCGACTTTCTTTTCATCGCCAAGCTGAACGGGAATACGCACCTGAAATATGGAGCCTGCACCGTATTCGCTGCTGAAAGTAATTTCGCCCCCCATAAGGTCTATAAGGGTTTTTGTTATTGCAAGTTCCAAACCAACTCCAAGTCTGTCGTCAAGAGATTCAAGCAGAATAAAAACTTTGTCAAATTCCTCTTCTTTTATTCCGACGCCCGTATCACGGACATTAACGCAAAGGAACAGTTGATTGCCGACAGTTTCTTGGTCAACGTTCAGTTCAATATATCCGGCATTTGTAAACGAGATGGCGTTATTCAAAAGATTGCTTATAATTTGGCGTATTCTTACCGAATCTCCAAATAAAGCAACAGGTATTTCTTCGTTAACATAAGAGCGGAAAGTAAGTCCCTTGCTCATAGCGACAAACTTGTGCATAGAGCATACATTATCGTACAGTTCATAAAAATTGAAGTCATTCATTGTGAGTGATAATGTACCTTTCTCAAGGTGAGAAAAGTCAAGAATATCATTTATTATTTGCATAAGAGCATTTGACATTTTCTTAATATCCGTAAAAAATTCACGCTGAGTTTCGTCAAGATTATCAGTACGCATAATATCACTCATACCGATTATAGCATTCATCGGTGTGCGTATTTCGCGGCTGATTGATTCAAGAAAACGTGATTTTGAAACAGATTCTTTTTTCACATCTTTTATTTCTGTTTTATAGTGCCGAACAAGATTCTCTGCATTTTCGGCAAAGCGTTCTACTTTTTCTAATTTACGCAAGTCGTATAAATAAAGTGCGAAAGTTTTTGTAGTTGGAATTTTTCTTATAATCATTTCAACACAAACATCGGAGCCGTCTTTACTGCGGAGCAGTCTTCTTGCTCTTACTCTGCCTTTTTCGGCTGCGGTTACAACACACTCCTTATACGACTCAAAAGAATTTATTCCTGCAATAAACTGCTGATAATCTCGAATAAACTCCTCTTTTGAGGAGACGTCAAACATTTTAAGCATAGAATAGTTGCAGTCGATAATATCGCCGATTTCGTCAATGACAGCGCATGCAAGAGGCGTAAGGTACACCATCTCGGCGGACTGTGATTCGTAAGCGGCGTGCAATGACGGTGTCATTTTGAAGAAGTAAATCTTGTACAAAAGTACGCCGTCGTTATTACACGGTACTGCTTTTAGTATATAATCGCAAACCTCGTCGGATTCGTAGAATTTTATCCCTACTCTCTTTGGAATAACGAGCTTGCCTGACGAAACTTTTTCCTCGACGATAGCCATATCAGAGAGGACTTCATCGTCCATAAGATTGCTGAAAATTTCGTGAAAAGTTTTGCCTTCTATCTCGGCAGGGGAGGGCAGCCCTGCCATTGTAACAAAAGAAGCAGAACACTGAATTGCTTTGCCTTCTGATGAAAATTCAACAAAGCTGTCAAACGTTCCCTCGCTTGGGCTACGGTTGTACATTCATTAAGAAACCTCTTTTCGTCATTTACTAAACAGAGTATAGGCAGCCATTGTGAATCACACCATATTAAGCGTAAAGAGCTGGTCAAATTTTGTGACCAAAACAAAATTACCACGAATTTTTAGTTGTCCGGTCATAAATGCTTTTTGCATAGTATACTTTCCCTTAAGAATATCTGACCACGCTTTTGTATCAGCGGAAACAGAAACGTCTTTTTCCGTGATTTCGCCTTCGCGTACTGTGCATTCTGTACTGCTTACGGTTACAACGCAACTGAATGTTTCGGCACCGGTAATATTAACCTGAAAAACGGCATTAAGTCCGGCAGCCAATTGCGGCTGAAAGCAATGCGGCAATGATAATGTCATTTGTTTGACAGTTCTTACACGCGGAGCGGGAGGCGTGCGTGAAAGGGTGGGGGAGTCATCAATGGCACCGGAAAACGGCGAAACAATATAATCGTCTTCAAGGAGGGAATTTTCTCCGCTTTTTTTAAGCTTTTCAATAAATCTTCTGCTTAATTCTTCGATATTTTCTTCGTCTGAGTCATGTTCAATTTCACGACTTTTCATAAGTTCTGCGGCTGTACGCGGTCGCGGCGCACGCCCTGTAAGTGACTTAAATTCTTCTTCCGTCAACTCTTGCAGTAACGGTTGCGTCTGCTTTGGTGTTTGTTGCCGTTCGGATATTGCTGTCGGCAAAATATATTTCCGATTTTGGCGTACAATACGGTAGTAATCTTCCGCCTGCTTCTCTATGATTTCCTTAATTGCTTCATCGCTTGATACTGAATTTGCTTTTGCCGGAGGGATTATAATTCTTACAGGGTCATATGCGCCTAATTCCGAAAGCACGGAAGACAAAATGTCGCCGGCATATCTGCCATTGTTCGTTACAACAAGCAACATAATGTTTTTCCCCTTGAGCGGGTTTATGCCTTTTGTAAGATGTTCTAAAAATGACAGGCACATTGCGGACGGTACATTCAAAAACGCAGGCGCGGCTATTATTATGCCGTCGGAATTTGCAAGACGTTCAGAAATTTCGGCAGTTGCGGCAGCCGGTTCGCCGTCAAAATAAGGAACGTTTGTAGTGAACATTTTCATTTGCTTAATTTCTGACTCACTAAGTTCGGAAATTGTTTCCGAAACGACCGACAATATTTCCGCCAGTCCGTTTTTTGCGCCGGGGGGATTAAAGTTAAGCGCGGTTATTTTCATACTTCACCTCAAAATACATTTGTCAAAAACTGCTCAAGGCATAGGCTATGTTTGACCTGAAATCCATTCGTCAAAAAACTGCCGAAGGTTTATTCCGCTTACTTCTTCCGCAATACGGCAGAAATTTTCACCTGTTGCAATTTTATAAGAATATGCCACGGAATATTTCTTTATTATTTCATAAAATTTATCATTGCCGACTTTTTCTTTTAAATTGTAAAACATAAGCGCGGCTTTTTTCTTTTGTGCGAGATATTGCTCCCACGTTGAATATTTGTCCAAATTGTCCGAAAGGACGACGTTGCTGTAAACAGATTGTTTTAATATATTATAATTATTATTCATAATTTTTTCAACATCAGATTCTGAGTGAAAAACATATTGCGAAAGCATTGCGCTTGCACCTTCACCAAGCCACGGAGCATTTATTTGGTCTGTTCCGATAAGTCCGTAAAACCATTGGCGTCCCATTTCATAAGCAAGCTCGTCCCGTCCGCGAGTGCCTTGAATCCCATCGGAATCAAAAAATATTATTGACGAAAATGAAGTAGTACCTTGTGTAAAGAGCGAAGTTTCAACAAT
>JAISHX010000061.1 GCA_031262335.1 Clostridiales bacterium | reverse complement strand
ATAACAAAAGCCGCTTTGACAGTAATGCGTCAGCTTCTTTTGGAAGAAGAAAAATCAGGCAAAGTTACGTTTGATATTATTGACGACCTTACAATAGAAAACAGAGTAAAAGAAAATGTCGCAATCCCTGCCGCCGCGCTTGAAAGACTAAAACGTGCCGACGTTATTCTTAAAGGTCCGACAACGACACCGCAAGCGGGAGATGGTTTGCCAAACATTGAAAGTGCAAATGTTGCGATGCGGCGCGAATTAGATTTGTTTGCCAATGTGCGTCCTGTTTCCGTGCCGGCTTTAGGTATTGACTGGACTTTTTTCAGAGAAAATACTGAAGGCGCATACGCTGTCGGCTCAAAAGGTTTTTCTGTCGGTGACAGCCTGAAAGTTGATTTCACATTCACAACGGCAGAAGGCACCGAAAGAATTATTGAGGCGGCGTTCGCTTTTGCAAAAGCAAACGGTAAGAAAAAAGTCAGCGCGGTAACAAAAGCAAATGTAATTAAAACAACCGACGGCGCATTTTTGGAGCAATTCCGCAAAACAGCCGAAAAATATGCCTCTTGCGGAATTTCCGCCGACGAATGGTATATTGACATTGCAACAGCAAAACTGCTTGATGAAAATCGACGCCGCGATTTCAGCGTGTTTGTTTTGCCAAACCTTTACGGCGATATTCTTACTGACGAAGCTGCCGAAATTCAGGGAGGAGTCGGAACAGCCGGCAGCGCGAATATCGGAAAAAAACACGCGATGTTTGAGGCGATTCACGGCTCCGCACCAAGAATGGTCAAAGAAGGACGCGACAAATATGCAGACCCGTCAAGCGTTATGCGTGCCGCAGGAATGTTGCTGGCACACATAGGTTTTGCCGAACAAGCACGCAAACTTGACCTCGCCCTTGAAATTTGCGCTTCTGAAGGGAAATTCAAGGTGACAGGCAGACCAAACGGCGCAACAACAGAACAATTTGCGGCGTATGTTTCGGAAGTCGCATCTAAAACAAATGCTTGAAGCAAAAAATGTTAAATTTGAGTATTCGTATAATTCTTCCGTAGAATTTTCATCCGAAATTAAAGAAGAAAAAATTACCGCCCTTTCAGGTATAGACGTTAAAATTAAACAAGGAGAGTTTGTTGCCGTTCTTGGCAGAAACGGCTCCGGAAAATCAACTTTGGCAAAGCTTTTTAATGCTATGATTGTTCCGTCTGACGGCACTGTAATCGTCAACGGACTTGATACAAAACTCGAAGAAAACATTTGGCAGGCACGCCAATATGCCGGAATGGTATTTCAAAATCCGGATAATCAAATTGTAGCTTCTATTGTTGAAGAAGATGTTGCTTTCGGTCCGGAAAATTTGGGGATTCCTTCCGCTGAAATAAGAAAGCGTGTTGATTCTGCACTTTCAACTGTAGGCATGTCGGAGTTTTCGCGCCGCGCAACATATCACCTTTCAGGAGGACAAAAACAGCGAGTAGCTATTGCTGGAGTTATTGCTATGCACCCGCAATGCGTAATTTTTGATGAATCAACAGCTATGCTTGACCCGATAGGCAGAAAAGAAGTTATGAGTGCTGCTGTAAACCTGAATAAAAAAAATGGTATAACTGTTGTAATTATCACTCATTTTATGGAAGAGGCGGCAATTGCCGACCGCGTAATAGTTATGGACGACGGCAAAATTGTTGCTGATGCCTCTCCGAAAGATGTTTTTTTTGATGTGAAAAAAATGCGCTCTCTCGGACTTGACGTACCTCAGGCAACCGAAATTTCTTATGAACTACAAAAAAAAGGAGTGAACATTCCGCTCACTCTGACAGTTGAACAACTCGCCGATGAAATAGAGAAATTAGCCAAGGGGAATTTCAAAGCTCAAGCCTAATAATGTACCATTGACAACTCCCCATGCCTAAAGGCTGGGGAGTTGTCAAATTTTATTCTACAGAAATAATATACGGATATACAACTTGACCGCCTTTTTGTACTTCCACTTCAAACTGAGGAAATGTTTTTCCGGCAAAAGCAGCCAGTTGTGCGGCGGCGGATTCAGTTGCGTCTGCTCCGCAATAAATCGTCATAACTTCTCCACCGGACTTCGCCATGTGTACAATGAGTTTTTTTGCGCCTTCAAAGTCGCCGGAGCTTTCGGCAAATACAACATCACCGTCATAAAGGCACAGAGCATCACCTGTTTTAATAACAATGTCGTTAATTGTTGCGTCCCTAACCGCCGTTGTCACCTGACCGCAATGAACATATTCCATTGACTCTGTCATGGATTTTTTATTTTCTTCCCAAGATTCGTTCGGGTTATAAGAAACAAGTGCCGTAATGCCTTGCGGAACAGATTTGGATTGCATAACAATGCAATTTTTATCTTTTGCCATTGACGCCGCTTGTTTTGCCGCAAGAAAAATATTTTTATTGTTTGGAAAAATAAAAATGTTTTTAGCATTAACAGACTTTATTGCGTTAAGAATATTTTCCGCACTTGGATTCATAGTCTGCCCGCCTTCAATAACAAAATCGGCTCCAAGATTTTTAAATATTTCACGGAAACCTTCACCTGCGGCAACGGTAACAAATCCCGCTTCTTTTGGGGGTTCTGTCGGCGCATTCTGCGCAAAGCCTATTTT
>JAISHX010000049.1 GCA_031262335.1 Clostridiales bacterium | reverse complement strand
AAATCAACAAATTAGGGGTACAATGTAAGTATTGACATTGTTTTGAATAAATTATCAGTGTAACGCTTTTCGGGCGTTGCAAAGGAGAGCCCTTATGAATGAGGTAAGCAAAAAAGCCCGTGAAATAATCATAAAATACATTTACGAATACAGTGAACTGAAAAATTTACCGGAAATGTCCGGTATTGCAACGGCAATTATTCCAAAGGCACTTATTAAACGAGTAAGCTTATGTATAAAAGAATACGGTACAGGGAAAAGTTTCAGCATAGAAGGTTTTATAAATTTTAGGCTTGGCACGGCAAAAAAGGCAATCGACTATTATTGTAAAAAAATCCTGAATGAGTGCATGGCGCGTGAAAGATACTTGAATCTTCTTGACGACTTGCGTGATTTAGCCGAAAATTCACCACGAAAAACAAAAGCAATATATATATCTTCAAGAGCGGCAAGCGCAGATTCGGGAGCCGTTTTATGGGCAATTTTTGATTATATGCCCGAAGAAATCATGATTGAAATTGACGACGATTTTAAAAATTGTAAATTTCTTAATTCAGCACAGTATATTTTCGGTGAACATATGAGGATTTTAAAAAGAAAAAGCTCTCAGGCTATGTCAAAAGTATAAAACAAAATTCCCATTGTCCATATTGAACAATGGGAATTTTGACTTTTTTTATTGTATATAATCTTCAGGGTACAAACCCATAAGTATATCTTCTGCATAAGAATTATAGTAGTAGAAGTCCACATCTTCAATATCTTTATTGTCCACTGCAAAAACGTCGGTTGCGGCATAGTGAAAATTTTTCACTTCATAGTTGTTCGTAGGCCTCTTAGAATCCGAATTAGACGCATTAAGTAAATTTACCCATACAGTCTTTAATTGTGATACAGCGTCTAGCTCATCAGACCCACCGAATATTGTTCTCCACACACCCTTTATTTTTTTTGTAACAAGCCATGATTCTTCAAATGTATTAATCGGTGTATGAGAAAAAGCATATTTCAATTTATTTACAAAATCCTCTCTTGCTTTTGACAGTTGTGCCATATTTTCTTCGGAATCATATTCATACGTATCTTCATACTTATTGTTGACGTCTCTTATTGCAGCAATATATTCGTCGGAAAAATATTTATACATATTTGTATCTTTGTTCGTATTTTTGTTCGTATCTTGCTCTTCTTTTTCATGCCTAATATCATATAAAAAGTCAAAAATTCTCATTGATACTTCAGTAAATATTACTGTATTATCTCTTTTAATTAACGGATACCTCTCAAATTTAAGCTTAAAACGGATTGCGGGATAATCGGGAAGATGACCAACCATTTGGTGTCCGACAGCAAAAATACGTTTTGTCATTCCATAAACACCATACTGCTGCATAATATAATCTTCTATATATTTATCGGTTATAGGAACTTCATTATCGTTTTTAGTATACCGTACATCTGATACTTCAGCAATATTACAATATTCATTAAAGCCTGAAAATTCAGCATGCGCATAAGTATCAGCAAATATATGCAGTAACATGCCTATGTGCATAAGAGCTCTTTTTTTAGTAGTGTTATTAGAGTTTAAATACTCTTGCTTTGCTTTTTCCAAATGATTTGAGATTAACGAACCATCTCCGATTGTTGCCGGCTGTGTAAATCTGTTTTCTTTAGCGTTTGCTTTGTTGCTGTTATATGCAATAAAATGAAACGGTGCTACTGATTTTTTTTGACGCAATTCCATTGCACATTCTGATACGGTAAATCCTGTTTTAATTCTTCTGAAATTAGGAATGCTACTTTCATTTTCATTAAAATATGTGTCTACTTTTTGCTCCTCGTTTGGTAAGTATGTGCCCTTCCAGTCATAATACTCGCTCACAAGCTTTAATTTTACATAATTTCTTTGCTCGTTTTCCGTCATCACAAGTTTAGATTTTGGTTTATTTATAATCGTTTCTGGAATAGTATTATACTTACCATACTCCTCAGGATTATAGTCGTCAACATATTGCGAAAACGTAGCTATTGTTTGCGCGTCATCTTCTGAAAAGCCGCTTACAAGAGCAATAGTTTTTACTGCATAATAATGAAAATCGATGTTCATTTTTCACCGCTCCTTTTATTTTTTTTGATTTTAGCATGAAAAATAAAAGAAACCCCGAAATATTTATTGACTTTTTCTGAAAAATGGAAAAAGGCGGAAACTAGATTCCGCCTTTTTCATTTTTGGCAAATGATGATACATTCAACAGTATCCCAATCAGTATCATTGTAAAAGAAAGGCTTGTTCCTCCGTAACTTATAAACGGCATCGGTATGCCCGTAACCGGAATTGTGTTTGTTACAACGGCAACGTTTATTATTACTTGCGCGGCAATCATTGCCGTAATGCCGGACGCTATGTAGCAGCCTTTTTTATCGCTGGCGTTCATTGCTATAATAACCCCGCGCCAAATAAGTATTGCAAACAGGGTAAGCACAATCGCGGCACCGACAAAACCTGTTTCCTCACAAATAACGGCAAAAATACAGTCATTTTGAGGTTCAGGCATGTATTTCAGTTTTTGTCGGCTGTTGCCGAGTCCAAGTCCGAAAAGCCCACCTGACGAAACAGAATACAACGACTGAATAATCTGAAATCCGTCGCCTCCCGGGTCTGCCCACGGGTCTAACCATGCCGCAATTCTGCCTCCGCGCCAGTCGCCGCCAATCATCAAGTACAAAAACATTGCCGCTCCGCCAAAAAGTCCCATCGCACTAATCATCTTCCAGTGAGGTGTTGCAACAAAAAATATTGCAAAAGCTATTATTGCAACCGTTAATGCGGAGCTGAAGTTGTTAGTCATTTGCCATATAAGCATGAACGGAATTATAAGAATTATAGCCCAGCCGAAAAAACCTTTGCTAAATACATATGCCCGTCTGTCGTCGGCGGCAAGATAGCAGGAGCAAATCAATACCATAGCAATTTTCGCAACTTCTGACGGCTGAATAGAAAATCCGCCAAAAAGAGGAATCCAGCGGTTTGCCCCATGAGAACCGGGTATAAAGCTTGCAATTACAACGAGCGTACACGCAACAAAGTATGCAAGGACACTTGTTTTCATATTATAAACTTTATAATATGGCAGGCGTGCCGCAACAAACATTCCCACGAGTCCGACGGCGGCGGCAATTGCTTGTTTTCTCAATAAGCTGAACGGAGATTGATTTTCGCTCAACAGAACATAGTAGCTTGAGCTGAAAACCATGACAATTCCAATGAAAACAAGCAACATGACCGTTACGATTACAATCGGGTCGCCGGGAAAAAATCTGATGTGTTTTTTAGGAGTTTCAATTGAGTTAATCATTGTTTACCGCTTCCTTAAAAACTTTACCTCTATGTTCATAACTTGTGAACATATCAAAACTGGCGCATGCCGGTGAAAGTAAAACACAATCTCCCTTTACTGCATTTTTACGGCAAATATCAACAGCATTTTTCATACTTGCGGCAAAAATATATTCATGAAAACCTTCATTATCACAAGCAACGCTTATTTTTTGCGCTGTTTCGCCAATCAAAACAAGGAGCTTCGTTCTTTCTTTCAATTTTTGGGCAAACGGTTTAAAATCAAGGTCTTTGTCGCGTCCTCCGGCAATTACAATCAAAGGAGCCGCAAGCGCGTCCAATGCGACAAGCGCGGAATCGACATTTGTTGCTTTTGAGTCGTTATAATATTTTACGCCGTTTATTTCGCGAACAAACTCAATCCTGTGTTCAACGCCGGAAAAATTACGAACAATGCACCGTATAACATCAACCGGTACATCACAGCACAACGAAAGAGCAACCGCCGCCAAAACATTTTCAATATTGTGCACCCCGGGAATAGGAATTTCGTCAACAGGTATTATAACGCCATGTTTTTTTGAAATTATTTTACCGTCTTTTACACAAATGTCCGCATCTGTTTTACGGCTGAAAAATACGATTTGTGCCTTTAGTTGTTCAGCCATTTCACGGCAAATATTATCGTCATAATTCAGAATCGCAAAATCATGTTATGTTTGATTTTCAAACTCACGTTTTTTTGTTGCGGCGTAAACTTCGATTGTTCCGTGCCGATTCAGGTGGTCGGGGGTTACATTAAGACAAGCCGCAACATTCGGGTGAAAGTTTTTTATTGTTTCCAGTTGAAAACTGGAAATTTCAACAGCGGCATAAGCATCCTCGGGAATTTCTTCGGCTGTACCCGCAAAAGATACGCCAATGTTTCCTGCCGTTTTACTTCCGTCATAATGCGCGGCAAGAATTTCTCCAAGTAATGTCGTAGTTGTTGTTTTGCCATTTGTACCTGTTACGGCGGCAATTTTACAATTACAAAGCAAATAGCCGAGTTCAATTTCGCCGATTACAGGAATATTCCTTTGTTTTGCGATTGAAAAAATCGGGGCAAAAAGCGGTATTCCCGGACTTGTGACAATCAGGTCAAAATCACTGCCGTCGGAAAGAAATTCTTCTCCGATTCGGGTTTTTACTCCGTAAAGACTTTCCGGCAATATAAAACTGTTTGCCGGTTTTTCATCTGCAAGGGTTACTTCCGCGCCGTGTTTAAGTAAAACCGCCGCACTTGCGATTCCCGAACGCCCCGCACCCGCAACTAAAATTTTTTTATTTGAAAAGTCCATAAATTCACCTGTTTTAAAAAACATTTCTTGTCGCCAAAAAGCCGATTAAACACATTACAGCCGTAAAAATATAAAATACTGCAACAACTTGCGTTTCCTTATAACCGCATTGTTCAAGGTGGTGATGAAACGGTGCCATTTTAAAAATCCTTTTGCCTTTACCGTACAATTTTTTAGTCAGCTTAAAATATCCTACTTGAAGCATTGTCGAAAGCGATTCAACAAAATAAATCAGTCCCACCAAAGCCACAACCAGCGGCATACGCAATATTATTGCTGTTGCGGAAATAAGTCCGCCCAATGCAAGCGACCCTGTATCACCCATAAATACTTTTGCGGGATGAGAATTAAACAGCAAAAATCCAAGCAACGCACCAACCGCAGCACCGCTGACAATTGATAACTTACTTCCTGCCGCAAAAGCCACAAAAAACAAAAATATTGAAACAAGAGCCGTTACACCTGATGCAAGTCCGTCAAGTCCGTCAGTCAGGTTTACCCCATTGACAAATCCAAGTACAGCACAAACAATAAACGGTGCGGTAAGATATTTAAGGTCAAGAAAAATATTTGTAAAAGGAATATATACGCTCATATCCGCTCCGGAAGAATATAACCGCCATATGAAATATGCCGTTGGAATAAGCTGCGCAATGATTTTTTGCATAAACAGCAATCCGTCGGAACTTTTCTTTTTTATTTTCAAATAATCGTCGATAAATCCGATAACACCAAACGAAGCCGTCATTACAAGCACGTCGGCGGCACGCCCGTCACCTTTTATGAAGAAAAGGCTTGCTCCTATAATGCTGAGAACAATAGCCACTCCGCCCATTGTGGGCGTACCGGTTTTTTTCAAATGTGATTCAGGACCGTCTGTGCGAACATTCTGCCCAAACTTCAACCTGCGCAAGTGCGGTATTGCAAGCGGACATATTACAACGCATACAGCAAAAGCGGCAAGCGCGGCATAAATACCCGCAAGTAACAGTTCGTTCATTCAATCTCCCCTCTGCCTTAGACAATGCGCTGTTCAGCAATATCTTAGAGGCGATTACTGTATTTTTTCGGCAATTTCCTCAAATGCCATTCCGCGTGAAGCTTTTATAAGAATAGCAGCGTTTTCAAACGTTGTTTTATTTTTGGCGGCAAAATCCAAAAATTCTGCTTTGTTAGCAAACCAATCTCCGAACCCCGCACCCTGTTTTATGAAATACGCATCTTTACCTATGAAAAAAGCTTGCGAAATTTTCTTTTTTTGCACATATTCTCCGACTTCACGGTGAATTTCTTCTGATTGTGTGCCAAGTTCAAGCATATCACCGAGAACGCATACAGTTTTTCCGGTTTTTTGCTGAAAAGACGCAAGTACGTCAAGAGCGGCTTTCATTGACGATAGATTTGCGTTATAAGTATCGTTTATTAAAATGATACCGTTTTTTTCGGTGATATTTTGCCTAAGTCCTGTTGGTTTGAATTTTGCAAGTCCCGAAACTATTTCGGGAATACTAAGTCCCAATTTTTCACCTACGGCAAAAGCCGCAAGCGCATTCATGACGTTATGTTCGCCGATAGTGTTGAGGTGTATCTCTGTTTTTCCGTTCACGATAAACGAACAACCTGTTCCTTTAT
>JAISHX010000200.1 GCA_031262335.1 Clostridiales bacterium | reverse complement strand
AAGTCGGCGAAGTAATTTATTCTTACGACGGAAAAGAAATCGGAAGAAGTGACTTAGTTGCGGCAGAGGATGTTGAAAAAGCCGGTGTTGTTGATGTTGCCAAAAGGCTTATTAAAATTTGGAGATAAAGTATAAAGGGCAGGTAAGCGACTGCGCTTTTTTCGGCAAAAGATTAAAGAGATAAGACCTTGAGGGCTTTCAAGCTCCGCGCTCAAAACGTGTGCCTTTGGGCACACTTCGCCCCGTCAAACTCCTGACCAAAGGGACAATTGTCCCTTTGGAATCCCGTCTTTTAAAAGATTAAAGGGATAAGACCTTGAGGGCTTTCAGCCCCCAAGCCCCTGACCAAAGGGACAATTGTCCCTTTGGAATCCCGTCTTTTAAAAGATTAAAGAGATAAGACCTTGAGGGCTTTCAGCCCCCAAGCCCCTGACCAAAGGGACAATCGTCCCTTTGGAATCCCGTCTTTTAAAAGATTAAAGTGATAAGACCTTGAGGTCTTTCAGCCCCCAAACCCCCGACCAAAGGGACACGTGTCCCTTTGGAATCCCGTCATTTAAAAGTTTAAAGAGATAAGACCTTGAGGGCTTTCAGCCCTCAAACTCCTGACCAAAGGGACAATTGTCCCTTTGGAATCCCGTCTTTTAAAAGTTTAAAGAGATAAGACCTTGAGGGCTTTCAGCCCCCAAACCCCTGACCAAAGGGATTTCATCCCTTTGGAATCCCGTCTTTTAAAAGATTAAAGAGATAAGACCTTGGGGGCTTTCAGCCCCCAAACCCCTGACCAAAGGAACAATCGTCCCTTTGGAATCCCGTTTTTTAAAAGATTAAAGGGATAAGACCTTGAGGGCTTTCAGCCCTCAAACTTCTGACCAAAGGGATGAAATCCCTTTGGAATCCCGTCTTTTAAAAGATTAAAGAGATAAGACCTTGAGGGCTTTCAGCCCTCAAACTCCTGACCAAAGGGACAATTGTCCCTTTGGAATCCCTTTATTTGCAGACGGAATGTAACTATAAATTTACAGACACATTATGTCTGCAAAAGTTATCTTCTTTGTTTCTTTCTTCTTTTAAGAAGAAAGAAATGGGGTGCGGGGCAACGCCCTGCGACTTTAGTCTTTAAAAGCAGACAGAATGTGACTGCGAATTTGTAGGTGACTTCCGTCTGCAAAAGTTATCTTCTTTGTTACTTTCTTCTTTAAGAAGAAAGTAACGGGGTGTGGGGCAGAGCCACACGGATTTATCATTGAACACATTTAATATTTAAAGAGATTTTGCGTATTCACCTAAAACAGATTCAAACCTTACTCCCATTCTCGAGGAGCCGCATTCCGCAGCGGTAAGTTTTATTGCCTCAACCGTGAAATTAACGGCGGTTTGAACGGATTCTTTAAGAGATTTGCCTCTCATAATTGCTCCGGTAAGGAAAGAGGCAAAAACATCGCCTGTGCCGTGATATGCTCCTGAAATACGGTCGTTTTTGGCAAAAGAATATTCGTTGGAGTCGCTGTCAACAGATGCCGCGCCGAGGTCATTGTCATCAAAAAATACTCCTGTAAGTACGGCTTTCTTTGCTCCAAGGGAAACAAGGTCGTCAAGCAATTCTTTTGCCGAGGATTCGGTTAAAACGCCTCCGTAGTAATCTTTTCCGAGAATAAACGCCGCCTCTGTGCGGTTTGGAATGATTATATCTGCTTTTGAACAAAGTTTTTTCATACCCGCAACCATATCTTGTCCAAACATCGGATAAAGTTTTCCGTTGTCCGCCATAACGGGGTCAACAATTTTAACGGCATTTTTACCGAATTGCTCAAAAATTTCCGCAACCATATCCGCTTGACGAACAGAACCGAGATAACCTGTATAAATTGCATCAAATGTAATATTTTCTTTTTTCCAGTGGGCGGCAATTGCAGGAATGTCATCGGTCAGGTCGCGAAATGTAAATCCCGTAAATCCGCCTGTATGTGTTGAAAGAACAGCGGTCGGCAATACAGAACATTCAACTCCCGCCGCCGAAATAATCGGCAAAGCAACTGTCAATGAACATTTGCCGACGCCTGATACATCATGAATCGCAAGAACTCTTTTTAAACTTTCCAATTTCATTCCTCCATTGCTCATTATTTTCATAGGTATTGTAACCCAGCCTGAAAATAAAATCAATATAAAATTTTTCGCGTATGTTTATTCCTAAATAAGTTGACATGCACTGAATAATATAATATAATAAAATCATTTGAAAGTAGGAGGAAAAATATGAAAGTTTTGCTTGACTCTATTGAGAAAGTAAAGAAATTTGTAAGTGTTATCGAGCGTCTGGACGGCGACTATGATTTGGTTTCCGGCAGATACGTTGTAGACGCAAAGTCAATCATGGGCGTACTTAGTCTTGACCTTACAAAGCCTCTCGAGCTTGAGCCTCGTGAAAATGCAGAAAATGATATTCTTTCCGGTGCGCTTAAAGAGTTTATTGTAGACTAACTATCGCCAAAACAAAAGACCTTTCGGCATAATACTGAAAGGTCTTTTACTTGGATAGGAGATAGAATCCAATGATTCAGAAAATACTTGATTTTATCAATGAAAGCCCAACGGCTTTTCATGCCGTGAAAAATATAAAGAACATTTTGGACGAATCCGGATTTTGCGAACTTGACGAAAAAGAAAAATGGAGCATAAAACAGTCCGGCAGTTACTACGTTGTAAGAAACAACTCATCAATAATAGCGTTTATATACGAAAATGACGGCGGATTCCGCTCCATAGGCACACATACAGATTCTCCGTGCTTTAAACTTAAACCGATGCACATTTTACCGCAAAAAGAAGGTTGCATTACTTTAAACACACAACCTTATGCCAAGACTATTATGTCTACATGGTTTGACAGACCGCTTTCAATTGCCGGACGAATTGTCTTTGCAGATGGTACGGAAAGTCTTGTAAACTTAAAAAAACCGCTTTTTATTATTCCGAATATAGCTATTCACCTGAACAAAGCCGTAAATGACGGCTACAAATACAATGCCCAAAAAGACCTTCTTCCGCTTGCCGCGCTTAGTGACGGAAAAGAACCGGATAAAAATTTTATTCTTGACATTGTTTGCAAAGACTTGGGCAGAAAAGCTAACGAAGTCGACGCGTTTGATCTCTTTCTTTATGATGCCCAAAAAGGCGGTTTGTGCGGAATCAATAACGAGTTTATTTCATCGGCAAGGATTGATAACCTTGCGCTTACTTTTGCCGCACTTAACGCGCTTGTTGAAAGAAAATCGTTCGGCGGTACTAAAAATGCTCTTTTTTGCGCGTTTGACAATGAAGAAATAGGAAGTTTGTCATATTCGGGTGCACAGTCAGACTTCCTTAAAACAGTTCTTAAAAGAATTTTTATTGCAACAGGTAAAACAGAAGAACATTTGTTTATATCTCTTGCAAACTCTGTACTTATTTCGGCTGACGCCGCGCATGCCGCGCACCCAAATTATTCCGAAAAAACAGACGGCGTATCACAAATTCGTCTTGGCGGAGGACTTGCAATAAAGTGTTCCGCAAGAATGAATTACGCAACAACAGCAACTTCGGCGGCAATACTGAAACGTGCGTGCGAGAAAGCAGGCGTACCTTATCAGTATTACGCGGAGCGGTCGGATAATCCGGTCGGCTGTACAATCGGACCGATAATTACTGCCGCAACAGGCATAAAAGCTGTTGATGCCGGAATACCAATGTTTTCAATGCACTCAGTACGCGAACTCGCCGCCGTATCAGATATTGAGAATACGCTTAAAGCTTTTTCTGCGTTTTATTTATAATTAGATAGAAAGGTGAACGATGGCTTCTTTAATCAATATAGTCAAAGGATTTTTTATAGGGATAGCTCTTATCGCCCCCGGACTTAGCGGAAGTATGTTCGCTGTTGCTGTCGGGTTGTATGAGAAAATAATCCGTGCTATTTCAAACTTCGGAAAAGAGTTCAAAAAGTCCGTTTTATTTCTTATTCCGGTTGGAATAGGTTGCTTAATCGGGATACTTGCCTCTGCGAAACTTATTTTAATTGCGTGTGAAAAATTCCCATCTCAATCGTATTCATTTTTTATCGGACTTGTACTTGGCGGGATTCCGATGGTCGCAAAAAAAATGAAAAAGATTTCACCGCTGTACTTATTAGTATCTGCCGCGGCATTTGCATTTATTGTACTGATGACATATTTCGGAGCTGACGAAAGTGCCGAAACATATGTTGCGATAGAAAAAATCAACAGCGTCGCCGATGTTGTAATTTTGCTACTTTCGGGTGCGTTTTCATGCGGAATGATGGCTTTCCCGGGGGTTTCCGGCGCGGTTATGCTTATGCTTACGGGACAGTATGGTTCAGTATATAATTCTGTTTCGTCTGTCGGAGATATTCTTGCGTTGGCGGCAAAAGGAAATATCGCAGACGCTTTCGCAATGTTGCCGTCAATTTTGGTTTGTTTGCCGTTTTTGGCGGGGGGGCTTTGCGCTTTTGTACTTGTGACAAAACCAATAGGCTGGCTTATTGAAAATAAGGAAAGACTGCTGTATTATGCAGTTTTCGGACTAATGAGCGGTGCCTTTTTTGCCCTGCTTACGGGACATGTTTTGCCGTATTTGGAATTTGCACCTATTCCGATTATAACGGCTGTAATTTTTGCGGCGGTAGGATTTTTTTGCACAGTTTTTCTCGACAAATAGACAAAAAGGAGTTTATTAAATGAAAAGGTATGCGCTGATTAGCGTTTCGGACAAAACAGGAGTAGTGGATTTTGCAAAAGAGTTAATTAGTTTAGGGTTCGGTATAATTTCAACAGGCGGGACTTATGTTGCTTTGCGTGAAGCAGGCATAAAGGTAAAAAATGTTACTGATGTTACAGGATTCCCTGAAATGCTTGACGGCAGAGTCAAAACATTGCACCCAAAGATTCACGCGGGCATTCTTGCCGTGCGTGATAATACTGTTCATATGGAGAAAATCACCGAATACGGAATATCTCCGATTGACATTGTTGTATGCAATTTGTATCCGTTTAAGCAAACGATTCAAAAGCCTGATGTTAAATTTGAAGATGCGATTGAAAATATTGATATAGGCGGACCGTCTATGTTGCGTGCCGCCGCAAAAAATCATAATGATGTAACTGTAATAATAGACCCTGACGATTATGCCGATGTTTTGACGGAACTTCAGGGTTACCGCAAAACTACTCCTGAATTAAGGTTGCGTCTCGCAGCTAAAGTTTTTGCACATACTGCGGCATATGACGCGCTTATTGCAGACTACCTCTCAAAAGAGGCGGGTATTTCCAAACTTGGCGACACTTTTACTGTAACTTATGAAAAAGCTTTGCCACTCCGTTACGGGGAAAATCCGCATCAAGCCGCCTCATTCTATAAAGAAAGTATGGCACATGTCGGGGCTGTTGCAAACATAAAGCAAATTCACGGCAAAGAGCTTTCATTTAACAACATAAACGATACTAACGGTGCACTTGAACTGTGCCGCGAATTTTCAAAACCGGCTGTTGTGGCAGTTAAGCACCAAAATCCTTGCGGCGTTGCCGAAGCAGAAACTATTTCCGAAGCTTTTGCAAAAGCTTATGAAGCGGATAAAGTTTCTGTATTTGGCGGAATAATTGTCTGCAATCGTGAGGTGGACACCGCAACAGCAAAGTTAATGAGTAAAATATTTTTGGAGGTTATTCTTGCACCGTCCTTCTCGGAAGAAGCAATCGGAATTTTATCCAAAAAGAAAGATTTGCGGCTTTTAACACTTGACGGAATAAGTGTAAAGCAACCTGATTCGTGCCTTGATTTCAAAAAAGTGTCCGGCGGCTTGTTAGTTCAAAATATCGACAACACTCTTCTTCCTGAAAGTGCTTTCCGTGTTGTAACAAAACGCGCACCGTCTGACAATGAAAAGCTTGACTTGCTTTTTGCATGGAAAATAGTTAAATACGCAAAATCAAACGGAATCGCAATAGCGAAAAACGGACAATCGTTAGGAATCGGCTCCGGACAAGTCAACAGAATTTGGGCGGCAAAACAAGCAATTGAACATGCCGCCGAAGCATTGGGCGAACATATTTTAGAAGGTGCCGCACTTGCGTCAGACGCATTTTTTCCGTTTGCGGATTGTGTTGAAGCTGCCGCCGCCACCGGTATTACAGCAATAATTCAGCCGGGCGGCTCAATTCGGGATAAAGAGTCCATTGAAGCGTGTGATAAGCATAATATTTCAATGGTGTTTACGGATATGAGGCATTTCAGGCACTAATAATGTAGCAAAGGAGCCTTTTTTATGACTAAGCAGTTAAAAGAAATGGGTATGCGACTTGCCGCACTCAGGGATAGCGAGGAGCTTACTGTTGAAGAAATGGCGAAAAAACTCAAAATGCCGCTTGAAGAATATATAGCTCATGAAAACGGAGAACGCGATTTTTCGTTCAGTTTTTTGCATGAGGCGGCTGTTTTTTTAGGTGTTGATGTTCTGGACATTATCAGCGGTGAAAGTCCAAAACTTTCGACATGCTCTTTTGTTAAATCAGGGCATGGTTACGATGTCGCAAGGCGTACGGCGTATGATTATAAACACCTTGCTTTTACTTTCGCACATAAGAAAGCAGAACCTTTTATTGTGACAGTAGAACCAAAGAACGAAAAACCGGTTTTACATTCACACGAAGGGCAGGAATTTAATTATATATTAAACGGAAATATGTTATTGTACCTTGGCGACTCGGTTTATGAAATGAATCCCGGTGACAGCATATACTTTAATTCTTCAATTCCTCACGCAATGGAAGCAGTCGGCGGAAGTGTACAATTTATTGCGGTTGTAATTTAAATTTCGCGGCAAAGCACTATTCGGAAAAGGAGAAGCACTTATGGTGATTTATGAAAAATATATAGGCAAAAACAGAGATGAATTTTCTTCTTATAATGACATCAAAAGCAATTATAAAGTTTCGTATCCTGATAACTTCAATTTTGCGTATGATGTAATAGACTGCCTTGGACGCGAACGTCCCAATGAACTTGCTCTTGTTTGGGTAGGTAATGATTTCTCTGAAAAAAAGTTTACTTTTTCTGAAATGTCAAAATATTCAAATAAGACCGCGAATTATTTGAAATCATTAGGGATTCAAAAAGGCGACAGAGTTTTAGTAGTTTTAAGAAGAAGCTATCTTTTTTGGCACACAATTCTTGCGTTGCACAAACTTGGAGCAATATGTGTCCAAGCAACGCATCTTTTAATGAAAAAAGATTATTCATACCGCTGTAATGCTGCAAAAATAAAAGCCGTGATAATAACAGGCGACCTTGATTGCGCTGAAAGATTTGACGAGGCGGAAGATGAATGTAACACAGTAAAAATAAAATTAACTACCAAATCCGAAAATTGGGAAGAACGTTCGTCGAAAGGGTGGCAATTGTTCGAGGAAGGTATAGAATCCGCTTCTGAAGATTTTGAAAGAGTTGACACAAAAGCAACGGAAATTTCTCTACTGTTGTTTTCTTCCGGAACAACAGGCTATCCGAAAATGATTACGCACGATTATACTTATCCGCTCGGACATCTTACAACCGGAGTTTTCTGGCATAGAGTTGAACGCGGCGGACTGCATTTTACAATTTCTGATACGGGTTGGGCAAAGTCGCTGTGGGGGAAAATATACGGACAATGGCTCGGCGAATCGGCAATATTTGTTTATGATTTTGATAAGTTTGATGCGAAGAATATTCTGAAATTACTTGAAAAATATAAAATTACTACGTTTTGCGCTCCTCCTACAATGTATAGATTTATTCTTAACGAAGATGTTGCATCATATGATTTGTCGTCGCTGAAACACTGCACAACAGCAGGAGAGGCATTAAACCCCGATGTTTTTATAAAATGGAAAGAATTAGTCGGAGTTAGTATATACGAAGGCTTTGGTCAAACAGAAACAACAGTTTGTTGCGGCGTACTTTATCCTTTTTCGGAGCCGAATCCGGGAGCAATGGGCTTGCCGATGCCGGGATATGATATTGTTGTTGCCGACGAAAACGGCGAAGAAGTACCTGCCGGTATTTCCGGTGAAATTTGCATAAAAGCCATTCGCGGCGGTAGTCGTCCGACAGGACTTTTTATAGGTTATGCCGAGAATGAACAGGAAAATCAGCGTGCTTTCAACCAAGGACTTTATCATACCGGCGACATTGTTTACCGCGATGAGCGCGGATACTTATGGTATGTTGGCAGAAATGACGATATAATAAAATCTTCCGGTTACAGAATCGGTCCTTTTGAGGTTGAGAGTGTTCTGCTTGAACATCCGGCAGTTATGGAAGCGGCGGTTACAGGTGTTCCGGACGCGCTTAGAGGGTTTAGTGTAAAAGCAACGATTGTTCTTGCAAAAGGTTTTGAGCCGAGCAACGAATTAGTAAAAGAATTACAAAATTATGTGAAAAAAAATACCGCTCCTTATAAATATCCGCGCGTGGTAGAATTTGTACATGATTTGCCAAAAACTACAAGCGGAAAAATTCGTCGTGCTGAAATAAGAGAAACAGACCAAAATTCGTAAAATAAACTGATGAGTAATTTCTTTCTGCTTGTCCGCATATAATAATGTGGGGGCGGGAAAAATGAGTTCTCTTAAAAAACTTAAAAAAACTGACATTTTTATAATAATTTGTGCGATTGCCTGTGTTGCCGGAGTTTTTGCCGGCTCATTGAGCTGTCGGGGTTATAAAAATGTCAGTTTTGATTTTTCATCAGGAGTATATTTTGTCGAATCGTTTGTCAAGCATATAAAAATTCCGATTATTATCTGGTTTTTTGCTTTTTTGCCTTATGCCGCTTTGGCGGCTGTTCCTCTTTTGTTTTTTAAGGGATTCAGCGTTGGTGCAGGCGTTGCTTTGATTTTAGCAGGAGGCGGAAATATAATAAGTGTATTTTTTACAACAGGAATACAAAACTTAATTCTTATTCCTGCGTATATATTTATATCACGGGAAAGTTTTGATTATTCCGGCAAATTTCGTAGCTATATACGCGCATTGTTGGTTTGTATAATATGTGCGGCAGCTGTTGCTTTTTACGAATCTTATCTTTTGAAAAGGATTGTGCTTTAATAATGAAAAAATTAAATTCGGTTTACGCAATTTATGCGGCTGCTGCCGTATGGCTTTTATTCGGAGTGATTTTTCCTCCGTTTAACTTAGCAAGATTTATTTTTTGTGCGGCTGTATCAATTTTAGTATTTTTTATCTTTGATAAATATTTGTGCGAACATGACATTAAAGAAGTGAAATTTAAAATAAATAAAACAGGAGTTTCCGAAGCAGATATTATAATAACAAAAGGAAAAGGATTTATTGATTCGCTTATACAATATAATGATAAAATTGACGATGCGTACATCAGCGGCAACATTGATTCGCTTGTTTCAAATGCGCGTGAAATTTTTACGTTTGTTTCTAAAAATCCAAAAACGGCACGCAAGCTTGATACTTTTATGGATTATTATTTTCCTACGGCATTGAAGTTGCTTAACTCATATGCTGAAGTTTCAAATTCCAAAATTTCATCGGCAGGCGGAAATGTGAATGAAATTAAAAATAAAGTAAGAAACTCAATAAATATGATTGTAACAGCTTTTGAAAAACAGCTTGACGCATTATATTCTGACAAGTTTTTGGATATTTCTACCGATATAAAAGTAATGGAATCTGTTCTCAAGGAGGAATTATGAAAAATAAAAGATTCGCACTCATAATCCTTTTTGTATGCGTTTTTGTATCAGTTTTTCCGCTTGGCGCAAGAGGTTTGAACGCCGAACGCTATGAAGCACTTAATATTTATAAAAATGGTGAGTCGGCAGACGGGGTTTCCGTTTGCAATGATTTTGCTGTAGTTGCAGAAAAAGCTTATACTCTTGATTCTTTATCCAAAAAATATTTAAACAGCCAATATAATTTTTCTGAATTATCGGATAAAATACACACTTACAGTGAAAATCAGCCTCGCAAAGCCGCGTATGATTCACTGGAACAGATTTTAGTGCTTGCAACGGATATAATTTCTAAATTAAGCGACAATAAAGGAGTTACAGAAAATGATATGAAAACTGCTCAACGTGCCGTGACAGAAATTCAATCCCGAAAATCAACAATATCGCATGATAAGTACAACGAAACAGC
>JAISHX010000206.1 GCA_031262335.1 Clostridiales bacterium | reverse complement strand
AAGAAATCAACAATAGCGTTGCGGTTTTGAACCCGTACATAAAATGTAACATTTTTTTCTTTAAGCATTGGCAAAAGCTGCTCATCGTATATAGTGCCGGCATAAAACACACGACCTGTCTGAAAAACAGAGTCCGTAAATAGCGACTGCCCATCCGAGTCCTTGTTTAATATTGAAAGAACTTTATCACGCGCGGCAGATTCTTTTATTGTAAAAAAAAGCCTGTCGGACTCAAACCGAACGACATCAACTGCACCAGCTTCTGTCAATGACAAAAATGCGCTGTATTCAACCTGCGTTTGCATTGACGAAGAGTATGTCGAAAGTAATGTATTGACCAAAACAGTCAGAACAATGCACGCAATAATGGCTGAAACTATGTTGATTTTGTCCGGTTTTTTATTATTGTCCGGTTTTCTGTCCATCATATTCTCTCCTATTAGATTAGTCTTTGGAAAGAAACACAAGTGCAATGCCGCCGAAAACTGTCACGCTCGCTGTATTGGCGATAAAAACATTGCTTATGCCTCTCGAAGATAACATATTTAGTTTTTCTCTGTTAAGATTATAATATAACCCTGTCGTAGAAACAATAACTGATTCTTGCAAAGGAATAACAGATAAAAAATAATTTTCTTTTTTATGAAACTCACGTCTGCCGGAGACCGCAGTAACACAGTTGTACGCGTTAATTAAAAAAGCCGGAACACCGGCAAATTCCGCTTTAGCAAGCAAAACAGCATTGCAGAAAGTGTGGTCAAAACGATTGCCGGTCGCAGCAAAAATCAAAATTTCGGAAGCCTTTTCTTTAAGGCAAAATTCAAGCGCGGATTCGGTGTCCGTAAAATCCTTTTCAACAGGGAAAGTAATTGTCCTTACATCTTTATATTTTTCAAGAATTTGCGCAGAAGCGGAATCAAAATCCCCTATAAGCAAGTCGGGAATTATGCCTAATGTATCGGCGTGGCGGATTCCTCCATCACAGCAAATAACAAATTTTTCTTCCGGCAACGAAGGTGCAAAATCAAGCTCGCCGCCGCTGAATATAACATAGGTCACAGTTTGTCACCATGTATTATTGAAACAAGTCTTTCTGTATTCTTTGCCGTATCACCGCGAAACACGGCAGACCCTGCAACAATAACATTTGCTCCGTATTCAACAGCGACAGCGGCGTTTTCCGCTGTTATACCGCCGTCAACTTCAATATCGGCGGAAAGACCGTTCTCTGTAATAAAATTTTTAATCGTCCTTACTTTTTCAAGACATTCCGGAATAAGAGGCTGCCCGCCAAAACCGGGACAAACCGTCATAACAAGAACCATTTCAACATGTTTTATGAACGGTAAAACAGCCTTTGCAGGCGTGTGCGGCGAAATAGCAATCGCGGCTTTTTTTCCGTTTTCGTGAATCATACTGATAAGATTTTCGGTTTTTTCGCCTGATGTTTCAAGATGAAACGATACAATATCGGCTCCCGCGGAACAAAAAGCGGGAATATATTTTTCAGGCTCCGAAATCATAAGATGCACATCAAAAATAAGCGGCGATGCTTTTCTTATACTTTTAATTACCGGCAGTCCAAATGAAATATTGTCAACAAAATGACCGTCCATTACATCAAAATGAACATAGTCCGCGCCGGAAACTTTAATCGAGTGCAATTCTTCTCCAAGAATTGTAAAGTCGGCGGAGAGAATAGAAGGGGCAAGTTTTTTTTTCATCTTAATCACCTAATTTGTTTTCCTTTTGCTATCTCATAATAAAACTGCTTATAGCGTTCATACCTTGTTTCATGAATGACCGTTCCGACATTTTCTTTGACGGCGCAACCGTCCTCTGTAATATGAGCGCAGTCTGTATAAACGCATGAATTTAAAAACGGACGTGTTTCCGGAAAAAAATATGCTAAATCTTGTTTTTTTATGTCGTTATAGCTGAATGAAGAAAACCCGGGGGCATCCGCAATAAAAGTTTTTTCGGCAAACGGCGCAGGAAACAGTTCGGTATGGCGTGTTGTATGCCTTCCGCGTTCAATCTTACGGCTGAGAGTATTTGTTTCAAGCGAAAGTCCGCATAATGCGTTTATCAGGCTTGATTTTCCTGTACCTGATTGTCCCGCAAAGACAGAAGTTTTTCCGGCAAGAGCGGTTTCAAGCCCGTCAAAGCTTTTGTTTACGGCAGATGTTTCAAAAACGGCATATCCGGCGGGAGCGTATATCTTTCTCATCAGTTCAGCGACAGGGTTGAGTTCGCATTTTGTAATACAAATAACTATTTCGGCGTTTGGAGTTTGTTTGCTTGCAAAAATAAGAAAGGTGTCAAGCATAGCAAGACTGCCTTCCGGTTTTGCCGCCGGAAACACAGCAGCAATGATGTCAATATTGGCACAGCGCGGACGAATAATCTCGTTTTTCCGTTCTGCCAATTCCAGAATATATCCTTCATCTTGATTTGTTATTGAAATTTCGGCGGTATCACCGACAAGAGGTTTTACGCCGATTGCGCGGAAACGCCCGCACGCCTGACATGTATAAATTTTTTCTTCTTCATAGACATAAACAGAATACCGCCCGCCCACGCCTTTTATTATTCTGCCTTCAGGCATATATTCTCCTTGTAATAATATATTGAATGTGTTCAATGACGGGATTCCAAAGGGATGAAATCCCTTTGGTCAGGGGCTTGGGGGCTGAAAGCCCCCAAGGTCTTAAGGTCTTATCCTTAATTATCAAAATCAATCATTGCACTTGACGTTTCAACACCGGCAATTTTCACAACAAATTCGCGCATGCCGCTGTCTGTCAGCGGAACCTGTATAGGAAATTCCGCGAATATCGGGTTTGCGTCATAAACCAACGTTTCACCCGAAGAATCAAGACGGTAAACTTCGACATGTAACGGCAAGTCTGCGGCATAATCTCCGGCAAATCCAAAATCAACAGTCAAAACTTTTGTTCGCTGGGTTGTGGGAGGAGCGGTTGGCGGCTCTGTCGGTAAAACTGTCGGAATTGTTGTCGGCGGAAGTGAGGGGTTGTCTGTCGGCGATTGAGTTGGTTCATTTGGTTCACTTGTCGGAATTTCTGTTGCCGCCGGTGTTGAAGTCGGCTCCGGCACAGGCGTTGCGGTTGCTTTTGGAGGTGATGTTGCAGGTGTACGCGTCGGACGCGGACCTGAGCTGATTACAACACCGATTTTAGAGCCAACAGCGGCAATTTCTTTGTCGGCTTCAATACTTTGAGCAATAATAAGCCCTTCGGCATAATCATTGCTTGCGGCATAAGTTGAGCTGCCGATTGGAATACCTACTCCGGACAAAAGCTCCTCTGCCTGTTCATAAGTTTTTCCAACGAGGTTTGGAACTGTTATTTTTTCAACCTGTGTACCCGCGCCTATATAAACCGTAACTTCGTCCCCTGCCGCAATCGGCGAGTCCGGTTCGGGTTTTTGCCTGAATATAATGCCTTTTTCGTACTCGTCGTTATATTCTTCAATCATTGAGAGTGTAACAGGCAAACTCTGAATAGCCGCCTGCGCATCAAGGAAAGTTTTGCC
>JAISHX010000151.1 GCA_031262335.1 Clostridiales bacterium | reverse complement strand
GTAAAAGGCATGATTGATGCCGGATATTCTTTTGAGGAAATTTTGAGCCACTATTATCCTAATACGCAAATTCAAAAGAAAATATAGAAAAGAAAGTCTTAGCGCAACGCCGCTGTGCGGCGTTGCGGGAAAGGAGGCGGTCGGTTGCGGAAACCGTCAACAGCAGTCAAGAAAAAACTGCTCCTAATACTTATGGTTTGCGAAACAGCGCTGGTCTTTATGCTGTTCCGCGTATTTTACATACAGGCGTTCCGTGCCGAAGAACTTCAGGCAAAAGCATATGAACAACAAACAAGAGACAGACTTATAACAGCTGACAGAGGCTCAATTTATGACAGGAACATGCAGCCTCTTGCAGTCACAGAAACGGTATGTTCCGTCAGTGTAATACGCGCACAAATTGAGGATTCGGAGCTTGTTGCACGCACATTGTCGGAAATGCTTGACCTGAATTATGATGATGTTCTTAAAAAGTGCAAAAAATTTGTTGCACTTGAAAGAATCAAAACAAAGGTTGACAAAGAGCTTGCTGATAAAATCCGTGCCCTTGATATTCCGGGGATAATTGTTGATGAAGATATAAAACGCTCTTATCCGAATGATGCTCTTGCCGCGCAAGTAATTGGCTTTGTCGGAAAAGATAATCAGGGAATAATCGGATTGGAAGCAAAATATGAAAAAGTTCTTTCAGGCGAAAGCGGAAAAATTCTTACCGAAACAGACGCGTCCGGTATTGAGCTTGAAACCGGAGAAATTGTCCGTATTCCGCCGAAAACAGGCAGCAGTCTTGTCGTTACACTTGATACTCTTGTGCAAAAATATGCCGAACAAGCAATAAAAAAAGCAGTTGAGGCAAAGCAGGCAAAACGCGGACTTATTGTTGTTATGAATCCTCAAAACGGCGAAATTTACGCTATTGCAAACGAACCGTCATTTGATTTGAACGACCCGTTTACAATAAACGACCCTGCTCTTGCTGAAATATGGGAAACTTTTACAAGCGAACAGCAGATGAACTATTTGAATAACATGTGGCGTAATTTTGCGCTTAATGATACTTATGAGCCCGGCTCAACATTCAAGATTTTAACAAGTGCGGCGGGTCTTGAAACAGGAACAGTAAACCTTGGGAGCCGTTTTGTATGCTCAGGCGGTGTAACTGTTGGGGGAAGGTACATAAAATGTTGGAGAAGTCCGCGTTCACACGGAGCAGAGAGTTTTGTTGAAGGGGTACAAAATTCGTGTAACCCTGTCTTTATGGAAATTGCCGACAAAATGGGTGCCGAAACTTTCTATAACTATTTGCTCAAGTTTGGCTTAAAACAGAAAACAGGTGTTGACCTTCCGGGTGAAGCGGTAGGAATTATGCACCCGCTTACAAAAGTAGGACCTGTTGAACTCGCCACAATGAGTTTCGGTCAGAGTTTGCAAATAACACCTTTACGGCTTTTGACAGCCGTTTCCGCGACAATTAACGGAGGTTATCTGATAACTCCTCACGTCGGTAAAGCCGCCGTTGATGAAAACGGACAAATAGTTGAAACATTCGCATACGAAAAAGGGGAGCAAGTTATTTCTGCAAAAACAAGCGATGATATGAAAGAAGTTTTGGAAAGTGTTGTTTCTGTAGGAACAGGAAACCGTGCATATGTTCCCGGTTACAGAATCGGCGGTAAAACCGCGACGAGCGAAAAACTTCCACGCCGCAGCGGAAAATATATCGCATCGTTTCTTTCGTTTGCGCCAGCCGAAAATCCAAGCGTCATAGCACTCGTTTTGATTGACGAACCGCAAGGAACATATTATGGTGGGCAAGTAGCAGGTCCTGTAATGAAAGAGCTTTTGCAGAATATTCTTCCGTATTTGGGAATAGAGCCGGTTTATTCCGAAAAAGAACTTGAAACAGACGGTGTCGGCGAAGTAACTGTGCCTGACTTCTTTGGGCAGGATAGAGAAACAATACGCAAAACTGCCGATACTCTTAAACTGGAGATTGAATTTACAGGCAAAGGAAAAGCTGTGAGCCAATTTCCTCCGGAAGGCGAAACAGTAAACCAAAAATCGAAAATTACAATTCAGTTACAGTAAAAAACAGGTCTTGATTCTATTATGGTCTCTGTCGAAAGTTGCGTGTTGATTTTGGGGCAATAATTTTGTATAATGGAAAACAATGAAAAACAAACGGTGACAGGAGGAGCTTAGTTGGAACTGTGTGACGTTTTGGAGAATATTGATTATGAAGTGATTCAGTACGGCAAAAAACCGATAGACCTTTTGGGTGTAACAATAGACTCGCGCAAAGTTAAGGACGGTTTTATGTTTGTCTGTATTTCCGGCGCGAATTTCGACGGACACGACTACATAAATTCCGCCGCGGAACTTGGTGCAACTGCTGTTGTGTGTGAAAGGCGGGACATTTTATTTCCGCCTGACATAACCGTGGCACTTGTGCCGGATACAAGAAAAGCTCTGAATAAACTGGCGGAGAATTTTTATGAACGTGCGGTTTGTCGTATGAGGGTAATTGGTGTGACCGGTACAAACGGCAAAACAAGCACAACATACTTGCTTGAGGCAAGTCTTGCCGAAGCGGGAATAAGAACAGGCGTTATCGGAACTTCCGGCGCAAGAACAAATGAAGGCAAAATAGATATTCCGTATGCAACATCAACAACGCCCGATACGCTTGAACTTCATGCAATCTTTGCTGAAATGGCAAAGCGCGGCGCGGAATATGCTGTGATGGAAGTTTCGTCGCACGCGCTTGCCCTTGATAAAGTTATCGGGTTAAATTTTGCGGCGGCAATTTTTACAAACTTGACGCAAGACCACCTTGACTTTCACGGCACGATGGAAAATTATCTTGAGGCAAAATCAAAACTTTTTTCACTTTGCCAAATCGGTATTATAAACAATGACGACCCTTCCGCAGAATATATTAAACAACACGCAACATGTAAAATAAAAACTTTCAGTATCAAAAATGAGTCTGATTATAAAGCGGAGAATGTAATTCTTACGGAGGCGGGTGTTTCGTTCGACTTGAA